>CAMYVX010000008.1 GCA_947302535.1 uncultured Caryophanales bacterium | reverse complement strand
AGACTTCGATCCTGATAAAGTTAGCTGCATTGAATTAGTGCTCGATAAGAGTGATTCGTGTGCAAGAGATGATCTTTCAATTACTGGTGGCAATTTTGCCCGCACCAAATTAGATATCAATGATACTGACGGCAAAAAGATTTCTAAATTCTATATCGATAACTTTACAAAAGACGAAATCAAAATCAGTATTCCTGATAATATTAGTGACGTTAACTTCTTTAAGGTCAAAAGATTAGTGGTTCACTACAAAGTTGAAATTCCTCAACTCGAACAATAAAATGCAAAAGAGCTAGACGATGTTGAACTAGTCAAACGAAAGTAGACAGTTAAAAAAATCCTTAATACCCCATGTCAACTTTATATTGATGTGGGGTTTTATATCGCAATGCATTGGTCGTGTAGGTAAAAGACATTTACTTAATCAACACCTAGTGGTGTCTTTTCTTTTATTTAAATGTATTGACAATGGAAAAAGGTTTTATAAAACATTTTTGAGTTTTATAATCTATCAGTTTTTGATAGACTTATTTCGATGGAACAAATTAGTAATATAGAGCAAACTTCTAATAAGAAGAAAAAAGATATCTTTCTTAAACGAATTCATGAGATTGATTTTGCTCGTGGACTTTTGATTATCATCGTTATGATTGACCACCTTATTTGGAACTTTAAATACTATGGACAAATATGGTGGGGGGAAAGTAGTTGGGTTTATGGTGCAGCTAATTTCTATTGGACTAGTACCGCTAGAGCTATTATTCAACCTTTAGCCTTAATGGCGTTCTGTTTCATTTCTGGTATTTCATGTTCCTTTTCAAGGAACAATAAAAAAAGAGCACTTATTGCTATCATCTTTTGGGCTGTTATTTTCCTTTTCTCTAATCTTATTCAAATTATTCTTGAATCCAATCAAGTAGATATGATTATCCGTGTTGATTTGAATATCATTGGGGTTTTAGCTCTTTCTATGGGAGCGTATTGTCTAGTTGAAAAAAGATCGTGGAAGATTCTTCTTGCATGCATTATTTTTGGATTTTTAGTTTCTCAATATCTTTCACTCTCACTTAGAGAAATATTGGTGAAAGCCTGTGGAGGATGGAGTAATACGAGAACTGGCGTTAATTATGGCGAGAATGGCACTCCAAAATTCTATATGCCTTTATTTTGGGAATATCCAGAGCAGGCTGATTTTGTTCCTTTGTTCCCATATATCGTGGTTTTCTTTTTAGGAGCCTTCGTTTCTTATTTCGTTTATAAAGAAAAAAGACAATCTATATTCCCACATCGTTATGAATGGGAAAGACCTGTATGTTTCCTAGGAAGACATACTCTGATTATTTATCTTGCTCATTTCATCATCATGAGAGGCATTTTCATGATTATTAATTTAATCGTTACCGGAGGCATTGCTTAATATGGAAGATTTAGAGAAGCTTACATTGTACGAAGCTGTTAAACATTCTGCTAATAGACTAGCAAATCAAAAAGCTATTGTTTATAAAGGCAGAAAGATTTCCTTTAGGAAATTTCAAAAATTAGTAGATCGTTACGCTGATAGTTTAATTGAGCATCTCCATATTCAAAAAGGTGATGTGGTTTTAGTTTCCCAGCCAAACATTCCAAATGTTTTAATTCTTGTTTATGCACTTAATAAAATTGGAGCAGTTGTTAACCTCGTTCATCCATTTACTCCATTTAATCAAGTAAGAAACATTATCAGTAAAACGAAAACCAAAGTTGCTTTTATTTTCGAGCAAAGAATTGCTAAAGAAGTAGAAAAGTATCGTGATATAGCTTCTATTATTTATGTCACTCGAGTAGAAGATTATCTACCTCTTGGAAAGAAATTAATTTATCACTTTATGAATTCAAAAATTCGTCGAAAACTCGGCAAATGGAGGGGGAAATTCCAAGGATTTAAGTATTTTCACAAGATTCCAAAAGCAAAACAACATTATGAAGTTAGACACACTGATGTTAATGAATTAAGTGTTCTTTTACATAGTGGCTCGACGACAGGAGATCCAAAAACCATTTGTTTATGTGACCGTAATTTTAACTTCTTCTCTAATCGCGCTTTTAAAATTATGTGTAACGAAGAGAAAGATGCTGTTGGTAGTTACTTCTTAAGTTTTTTACCCTCTTTCCATGGTTTTGGCTTCTGTGTTACAATGCATTCTCCTTTAGCTATTGGTAGTGGAGTTATTTTACTTCCTAAGTTTGATGCTAAGGAGATTAGTAAATATGTTGATAAATATAGAATTCTTGTAGTTGGCGCGGTTCCAACCGCAATTGAATCTTTATTGAAATGTTCTGAGTTTGTTAACAACAAACATTTGGGCCATCTTGGTATGTTCTTCTGTGGAGGAGACACTATGCCAATCAAACTTGAAAGAGAATTCAATTCTCTTATGGAAAAGAATGGAAGCAAGTGCCGTGTCTTCGAAGGCTATGGTTTAACAGAAGCTGTTGGCGCTAATTCTGTTAATACATTTAAAGCTCATAGAGAAGGTTCTATTGGTAAACCAATCGATGGAATTGAATTTAAGATTGTTGACGATGATGGAAAAGAAGTTCCAGTTGGTCAAACAGGAGAAATTACAATCCTGTCTGGAGAAACCATGCTTGGTTATTTAGATAATGAAGAAGGGACAAAAACTGCTATTCGTAATGGCTGGTTATTTACTGGAGACTATGGACATGTTGATAAAGATGGGTTTGTCTATTTCGACCAAAGAAAGAAGAGAGTGGTTAAGGTCTCGGGAGTCGGAGTCTTCCCAACTGAGATTGAAAGATTAGTGGAAACTGTTCCAGGAGTTGAAGGAGTTTGTGCTATTGAAATACCTGATACTCGTCTTAAAGCCGCGATTAAACTATTTGTAGTAGCTAAGTACTTTGATGAAGAAGGTATGAAGGAACAAATTATCGATACTTGCCGTAAATATTTAATTCGTTGGGCTGTTCCTAAAGAAATTGAATTTGTGAATGAATTACCAAAAACACTTCTTGGAAAAATTGATTTCAAGAAGCTTCAAGAAGAAGAAAATGCTCGTCGAGGAATAAGTAAATAAGATTCCTCTTCACCTGCGGTCGTGGCGGAATTGGTATACGCTCTAGCCTCAGAAACTAGTGACGCAAGTCATGGAAGTTCAAGTCTTCTCGGCCGCACCAAATTAAAAAAAGTCCCTTTTCTTGCTTTTTTCGAGAAAAGGGGTTTTTTATTAGTCTTCTTTGCCAATATCTTTTAATTTCTTTTTGCCATTTCTTATATTGTTTTTCCCAAAATAAAAAATCTGGTAACCCAGATTCTTTATTCTAAGTATATTTATGCTTGATATTGATAATTAGCGAATAATGAATATGTTATTTCTGGATAGTGGAAATCAATTGTTCTTAATAAACTATCCTTCGCGCTATCAGACATTAGAACACCAACAAGCGAGATTCCAACCTTCATAACGAAATTTGAGAGTTGTTTTGAAACCACTCTTAGTTCGGCATCATCATATTCCATACCGTCTTCATCAAGATAACCTTTTAAGAGGGTATATGTGGTATCTTCACTAAGCAAATCAAAGATTTTACTTCCACCTAAAATGTCGTTTTTAATCTTTTCAACCGTTTCAGGTTTTAAGGTATAAAAAGCGCGTATCATAAACATCATTGCTGTTTGATAATAATCGCAGAAATTCTTTCTCATCTCATCCTTTATTTCATCTTCGCTTTTTCCGGTCTCATCAACTTTTGTGGAATCGACAACAGCTTTAAGGACATATCTAATGATTTCTTCTTCATTTTTGTAATCGCTACTGCTTGTGAAAGGATGAAGAGTGATTTTATCGTCAAATCCTTTAACAATTTCATCAGCATCTTTACTATAGATATCTAAATCGATACCGCATCTATAAAGATTATAATCAGCTGGAACAATAGAAGTGACAAGTTCACCGCTATTGACAATGTTAAAGACATTTGGATAGGCGACAACATTGGATTTATGGATAGCACGTGGCGCCATAAAGGTGTATGTATACAGGTCATTTTTCTCGACTTTAATGTCCTCGTTTTTCATGATCTTATCTGCGAGCATATTAGCGACACAGCCTCCACGAGAATAGCCGGTTAATATTAGCGAAACATCTTTGTTCTGTTCATTTTCATTAATATAGGAGACAAGATCGTTATAAACTCTATTTGTTGACCTTTCAAATCCGACATGGTTGCCGGATTCGCCAATTTCCATATTGTTGGCAAACTCAGATTTGTAATTGATACCTCTAACACAAACAAGGATGATATCCTTATTCTCTAATGATTTTTTAGAAAAAGTATATCCTAAGGTATCTTGAGTTGGTTCAACTTCATAATCAGAAGACTTATATGTAAGACTATAATCAGCTTGGCCTAATAATGAATTGTATTCATCAAGATCATTGGAAGTGAAAGAACACGCCATCAAAAGAGTGGCTAAATCTTTATTAAATATAGCTGAAGATTTATCGAAATAAGTATCAGCATAGTTAATAGTGACATCGTAATATGGTTTATCGGGATTAAATGTTCCACCGAGAATTTTGGCATTAATCTTAATTGTTCCTGGCTCGGGCTCTGGTTCAGGTCCTGGCCCAGGTTCAGGTCCTGGCGTTGGGGTTGGATCAATAGGCGTTGGTGGGTTATCGTTTCCACCCGCGCTTGAATCACAAGCATTCACTAAAAGTGAGAATAGACAAGCTGCTGTTAATAATAATACTTTTTTCTTCATAAACATTTCTCCTTCTTTATGATTCTATTTTACAAATAGTGGGCCTTAATTAATAGTCATTAATACTTTTTCTTATAATAATGCTAATTATTGCCAAATAAGGCATGACTTTTTATAGCTATCATATTCAATATAAATAAAAATCCCCTTGGACAAAATCTTTGGGGATATTTCATCGATTATGGCGGAGGAAGAGGGATTTGAACCCTCGCACACTGTTACATGTCTACGAGCTTTCCAAGCCCGCCCCTTCAGCCTCTTGGGTATTCCTCCAGCTGAACAGTATTTTGCTTGCGCGTCATATATTATAACAAAAAAAATAATTAATGCACCTATTATTTGTAGTAGAATGTTGCTATGCAAAAGTTTTTTGTTTCTAATAAAGAAAATGGACTTACTTTGGAGAAGTATGTAAAGAAGGTTCTATCGTACGCTCCAATGTCTTTTATATATAAACTTTTTAGGAAAAAGGATATTAAAGTAAATGGGCATTGGCAAAAAGAAAAATATCTTCTTAAAAGTGGTGACGAAGTTTCTATTTACATTACCGATGGACAAATTGAAGAATTTAAGAACCGTATTGAAACTTATGAACCAAGCGATTATATAAAGCCTTGGATCATTTATGAGGATAAAAATATCATCATCATTAATAAGCCCCAAGGAGTCTTGACTCAAGATGACGACACAAACGCTAAGTCATTAACAAAAATGTTGAGAGAATATTTGTTTTTCACTCATGAATTTGATCCAGAGACTGATTTAGCCTTTGCTCCTTCACCAGCTCATAGATTAGATAGAAATACATCAGGATTAATCATTTTTGGTAAAAATAAGGTGGTTTTACAGGAATTAAGCGGACTTTTGCAAGATCATAAGCTGATTGAAAAACATTATTTAGCCTTGGTAAAAGGCGTGTTAGATGAAGAAGGAATTATAGATGTTCCTTTAAAGAAAAATGAAGCCATGAATAGAGTATTTGTTTCCACTCTTGAAGAAGGAGGGAAGCCTTCAAAGACACTTTATAAGCCGCTTAAATGTTATGATGAAGTTACGCTTTTGGATGTTAAATTATTAACAGGTAGAACGCATCAAATTCGTGTTCATATGGCCTATATTGAACACCCAATCATTGGAGATAGTAAGTATGGAGACTTTGCTTTAAATGCTTCTTTTAAAGAACGCTTCCATTTAAAAAATCAATTTCTTCATGCACATGAGATTAGATTTGGTAAAATAATAGGTGAGTTGAATTATTTAAGTAATAAATCATTCAAGGCAGATTTATGCCAAGAAGAGCAACAGGTTTTAAATATGTTGCAAGAAAGGTGAGTATATGAACAATATCGAAAAAGAGTATCAACGTTGGCTAACTTCTCCTGTCGTTGATGAAGAGAGCAAAAAGATTCTTCGTAATATGAAACAAGACGAAAAAGAAGATGCTTTCTTCAAGAATGTAGAATTCGGTACAGCGGGGATGCGTGGAGTGCTAGGGCCAGGCACTAATAGACTTAATGTCTATTCTATTAGAAAAGTGACTGTTGCCTTTGCTATGTATTTATTGAAGACATTCCCAAAAGCGAAAGAAGAAGGTGTTGTCATTTCTCATGATAACCGTCATCAATCGCGTGAATTTACTTTACTCAGTGCCTCAGTTCTTAATGACTTTGGTATCAATACATATATTTTTGATTCATTAAGACCTACACCTGAACTTTCTTTTGCTGTTCGTTATCTCAAGGCGTGCGCGGGCATTATGATTACCGCTAGCCATAATCCAAAAGAATATAACGGTTATAAAGTATATGATGAAACTGGTTGTCAATTAGTCCCTGATAAAATCAAAGGACTTTTAGATATTGTTGCCTTTTTACCAAACGAACTTGATGTTACTTATGTTCCCGAAAAGATTAAAGGAAAGAATGTTGTTTTGTCTCATGAAGTAGATGATGAATATGTAAGATTATGTGAAAGTATTCAAATTCATCCTGAGCTTGATAAAAAAGGTTATAAGATTGTATTTACACCTAACCATGGAACGAGTTATGTGAACTCTATGAGAATCTTTAAGGATTTAGGCTATGAGATTTATCCAGTATTAAGTCAATGTGATCCTGATCCTGATTTCTCTGGAACTCTCTCTCCTAACCCTGAAGATCAAAGATCTTATATTGAGCCAATTAAATTAGCACAAGAAATTAATGCTGATTTAGTGGTGATGACTGATCCAGATGGAGACCGCGTGGGTTTAGCTTATAAACATAGTGATGGATCTTATCAAACTTTAACTGGTAATCAATCCGCAGCCTTACTTGCTGATTATATTTTTTCTGAAAGAAAGAAACTTGGTCTTCTTTCAAAAGATGGAGTTATGTATAACACAATTGTTACCTCTTCTTTAGGAGAAGAAGTTGCTTCTTATTATGGTGTGAAAACCGAACAATTCTTAACAGGATTTAAATTTATCGGTAACCGCATTGATTATTATGAAAAACATGGTGGACCAAAATTTGAATTCGGCTATGAAGAATCCTATGGTGCTTTAATCGCTCCATTTGCTCGTGATAAAGATGGTTGCCAAGCTATTCTTCTTTATGCGGAAATGGCTTTATTCTACCATTTACAAGGCAAAACCTTGGATGTGGCTTGGAAAGAATTAAACGAAAGACTTGGTTGGCATGCGGATAAGGTTTATTCCATTGAATTTAAAGGTCCAAGTGGACAAGCTAATATGAATAAGATTATGAAAGAACTTCATGATCATCCGTTAACAGAATTAATGGGCCACAAGATTTATAAAGTTGAAGATTATTTAAAACTTGAAAGAAATGATAACGGTAAGATTAGCAAAATCGATTTACCTAAATCCGATGTTGTTAAGTTATTCTTAGAAAATAAATGCACTGTGGCTGTTCGTCCTAGCGGTACTGAACCAAAAGTTAAATTCTATATTGGAGCGGTGGCTAAAGACGAAAAGAATGCGGAAGCTTTGCCAGACGAATTATATAAAGAGATTAAACGAGTTTTAGCTATTAATGATTAAGATTTATACCGCTCCTTCTTGTTCATCATGTCGTAAAGTCAAAAGATGGTTTGACGACCAAAAGATCCCTTATGTGGAAAAGAATATTTTTGTTGCGACTTTAAATGAAGGTGAACTTAAAGATATTCTTGCTAAAAGTGAAAACGGAACAGAAGATATTATCTCTGAAAGAAGCAAGATTATTAAAGAACAACAAATCGATGTCGAATCGATGTCATTAAAAGAGTTAATTTCTTTTATAAAAGAAAACCCTTCTGTTTTAAAACGCCCTATTATGGTGGACGATAGCAAGATTCAAGTGGGATATAATCCCGATGAAATCCGTTCTTTTATTCCTCATGCTCGTCGATTAGCGGAATGGGCGTGTACAGAAAAGAATTGTCCTAAATATAATAAGTGCGAATACGCGAAGGATATTGATTAATCTTTGTTCTCTAAATAATATTCAAAGGCGCGAGAGGATTTGCTCTTGTAGCCTTTTTTATATTCAAGATGGAAAATGTCACACATCTTTAAAATGACCTGTTCCGCTCTTGGTTTGCTTGTTGATTCTATTTCTAGATTATAGTCAATAATAGAACCATACTCATTTTTATCAATGACGATTAAATAATCATCTTCTTTAATTTCTAAGCGCATAGTTTTTAAAGATGTGATATAGGCAATATTATGAATACTTAATCCAGTTTCATATAAAGCTGTTTTCACTTCCCCTTCCGGGATAATGCTGTTATCCATAAGATTTTTATAATCAGTCATTCCGAGAGTTTGACTAACTTCTTTATCACCTTGTTCTTGTTTTATTTTTAAAGTAAGTTCGTTTCTTTTATGAAGAATAGTTCTTATTCTTAAAACCATATGGTTATTTTTTAAAAGTAAATCAGGTGTATCAAAATAGTGATTAATCTGGTGGATGAAAGGATAACGAGCATTTCTTCTAAGATAAAAAGAGATAATATCCAAATATTGTCTTTCGCTGAGCATGAGCCGTTTTTCGTATTCCATTTCAATAGACATATATAACTATTTCCCATTTTTATGTTATCATAAACAGGATGATTACCAAATTAAAAATCGGCGTCTATTACCGCTCCACCAATCCTCAGAAAGAAGTTGAAGATAAAATAAAAGAAATCCTCATTAAGAAAGGACTAATTTTTGATAATGTTAGTCCAGACATTTTATTTTATATTGGTGGAGATGGGACTTTCTTAAGAGCGGTCAATCATTATATTGACCAAATAGATCATATTAAATTTTTAGGTCTAAAGGCGGGAACACTTGGCTTTTTCTATGACTTTAATAAAGACGAATATGAACAAGTTATCAATCTTATTATTAATAATGAGTTAGTAGAGAATCCTCATTATTTATTAGATGGGGATATCATTTTAGATAACAACGAACATAAACATGTTTTAGCGCTTAACGAGATTAGAATTGAATCACCATTTAAAACACTCATTTGTGATGTCGCTATTAATAATCAACCGTTAGAAAAATTTAGAGGAAATGGTTTATCCGTTTGTACAAGCCTAGGTAGTAGTGGTTATAACAAATCCCTTAACGGAGCTTTGGTTGATCATAAATTAAATATTATGGAATTAAGTGAGATTGCTCCAATTAATAATCACGTATATCGTTCAATTGGTTCTCCCTTAGTTTTATCCAAGGACAACACTATTTCATTTAAGGGCGATTTCTCCACGATGAGATTAGGCTTTGATTATCAAAATTTTGATTTAAGTGGTGTTAAGGAACTTGCTGTTAGTATTTCGAATAAACAAATCACTTTATTAAACAAGAAAGATATGAATTGTATAAGAAGATTTAAAAGGAGTTTTATTGAAGAATGATACTTGCTGATACATGGAAAGAAGATTTCTCCTCATTTTTAAAAAACGGAGCTTTATATATTTGCTTAGGAATTATTGCGCTTATTATCGCTACGATTATTGTTATCTATGTTATAAAGAACCGCAAAAAGAAAATAGATGAGCCGCAATATAATGAAAACTTTAACCTCTGGATTGAAAAATTAGGTGGTAAAGATAATATTGTTTCAGTTTCAGGAATTGGTTCTAGATTATCCATAGAGCTTAAAGATGATAGTTTACTAAAAGAAGATATTAAAGAGTTAGGCGTTACTTCCATTATGAAAATGAGTGGAAAGATCGTTTTGGTAGTGGAAAATTCCGCAAGTGATATTGCTGAAAAGATACAAAATAACATTAAATAAGCCCTATTTTAGAGCAATTTTAATTCTTTTAAAGATTCAATAATTTCGTCAGTGGGAAAACCAATGACGTTTTTAATACTTCCTTTAACGCTTTTGACGATGGGGAATTTATCATTATCTTGTACCCCATAAGCACCAGCCTTATCTAATGGAGATTTAGTAGCAATATAATCTTGAATTAAACTTTTGGATAGAGGATTCATAGTTACAAAACTAATAACCTCTTTTTGAATTAACTTATCTTTATAAAAAATGCAATAGGAAGTAATTACTTCGTGAGTTTTGTCACTTAATAAAGTCAAAGTTTGATAAGCTTTTTCTTCGCTTTTTGGTTTACCAATTAATTGGTTATTATAAACAACTATAGTATCGGCACTTATAACAATATCATTTGGATATTCTTTATGGATTTTTTCTCCTTTGGCTCTTGCGATAATATGTACGCTATCTAATGGTGAAGGTACAGATAGTTTCTTTTCGTCCACATCAGCAGGGACAACAAGAAAAGAAGAGCATATTTCATGCATCAACTCTTTTCGTCTCGGGGAATTGGAAGCTAATATAAACATTAATTCTTACTCAATATTACGGGTATAATCATTGGGTGACGATTAATCTTGGAGTAGATATAATCTCCCGCGACTTGTTTGATAACAACTTTAAGCTCGTTGAAATTAGTTTTAGTGTTAAGTTTTTCTTGAATAGCGTTCTCTACTAAACGAATGCATTCATCTAACACTTTTTGTTTATTTTGATTAATCATTCCACGAGAATAAATCTCTGGTTTCATTAATAGTTGATTAGTGCGACTATCAATAGATATAGCAATCGTCATCATTCCATCATTAGTAAGAATACGACGATCTTCCATCACAGAGTCGGCTAAACCACGAATATCTTTTCCATCGATATAAGTGGAACCATGTTCAACAGCGTATCCGCGTTGAATTTTACCGTTATTCATGATCAAGGTGTCACCATTATCCATCACAAAGCAGTTTTCTTTAGGGATGCCTAAAGATTGAGCAATTTCCGCATGAATGCGGAGCATACGGTATTCTCCATGCATTGGCATGAAATATTTAGGCGCAAATAATTTTAAGACAAGTCTTAATTCTTGTTTGCTTGGGTGACCTGAAGAGTGAACGTCGCTAAGAATAGAGTTTGTAATAACATCAGCCCCACATCTAGTTAATTGGTCAACCATGTTTTGAATCATGACAGTATTTCCTGGAATAGCGCTACTAGAGAAGACCACAGTATCGCCAGGCATTATATGAATGTCTTTATGATCTCCTTGAGCAATACGTGAAAGGGCTGCCATTGGTTCTCCTTGGCTACCAGTACAAAGAATAACAACTTCGTTGTTTTTATATAGTTTTACATTTGCGGCGTCAATTAAAGATGCATCAGGAATAAGGATATAACCTAAGCCGCGTGATATTTCAACGGCTTTTTCCATTGAACGACCGATGATAGCGATTTTACGCATATGTTTAACCGCACATTCGCATATTTGTTGAATACGAGAAATGTTACTAGAGAATGTTGAAACAATTAAACGACCATTCGTATGTTTAAAGATTTCATCAATGGATTCATAGACATTTCTTTCACTTGGTGTATAGCCTTCGTTTTCAGCGTTAGTAGAGTCACTGAGTAACAACGTTACTCCTTGTTCTCCTAAATCGGAAATGCGACTTAATTCAATATCGGCTCCAACTGGAGTAAGGTCAACTTTAAAGTCGCCAGTAGAAACGATTCTTCCTTCTTCGGTATCAACAACAATACCAAAGGAGTCTGGAATAGAGTGAGTTACTCTAAAGAAGGTCACATTAAAAGAGTCTATTTTTATTTTTGTATTTGAATCATATTCACTAATCCTGACACGGTCACTTAGACGGTGTTCATCAAGTCTATTTTTAATTAAAGCTGAAGCAAGCTTTGGAGCGTATATGACAGGAATAGATATATTTTGTAATAAGAAAGGGATGCCACCAATATGGTCTTCGTGACCATGAGTAATAAATAGTGCTTTTACTTTATTACGATTATTTTTAAGATGAGTAAAATCAGGAACAATATAGTCAATGCCAGGAAATTCAACGCCAGGGAAACGAACACCACAATCTAAAATGATGATAGTATCATCATTCTCGACACAATACATGTTTTTGCCTACTTCGCCTAAACCGCCAAGAGCATAAATAGAAACCGGTGATGAAGAAATAATTTTCTTTTCCATAAGCCCCTCCTAAAGATATTGACTATGTTTTTTATCTAGTGGAATTATAGCACAACTATTTTTTTGTTAATAAAAAATATAATAAAAAACCAAGATTTTTTATCTTGGCTTATCTATTAGTCGATTAATACTTCTCCAGCGAAAGTAGATTTTGGATTATTTTTATCTATGCGGTCGTAGAAGAAGACACCATCTAAATGATCATATTCATGTTGTAACACAATAGCATCAAATCCTGTGGCTGATAAGGTTACTTGTTTATTAGATAAAGCATCAAAGGCTTGAATTACTATTTTATAGTAGCGATGAGAATAGCCTTCATAAGATTTATCAACCGAAAGGCAACCTTCTCCATTTTTCAAAGCACATTTTTTAATAGATGTTTCAAGGATACGAGGATTGACTAATTGATATTGAACAATACCCTTGTCGGTTTCGTAATAGACAACAAACATCCGCTTTAAGATACCAAGTTGAATAGCGGCTAGACCAATTCCAGCGCGTACATTATGTTTTCTTGCATAATCTTCATCTTGAGATTTCTTTAAATATTCAAGCATGAAATCAAGTGTCTCTTTATCTTCCTTACTTAATGGGAGTTCGACGGGGAGACTCTTTTTTCTCATAATGGGATGACTATCTTTAAAAATTTTATATTTCATATAGAAAATATATCACTTTGTGATATTAATGTGAAGAGAATTAAAAGATATGCTATGATAATTGTATGAATGAAGAAATCTTAAAAAGCGCATATGAATTAAAAGAATCGTTGGCCAACGATTCACGCATTATTACATTAAATAAATTAGAAAAGGAATTAGAAAATAATGAAGAAGTAATTCTTCTTTCCAAAAAGAAAGACCAGTGTCTAGCTAGCTATGAAGAATTAAGTAAGATCTATCCTAACGAAAGCAAGGAAGTGAGTAAGGCTTTAAAGGAATTGCATGAAGCTAAGCTTGTTTTAGATAATCACCCATTAGTAAGAGAATATTTAAAAGCATATAAGGAAGTAAGAGAATTATATCAACAGATGAATGAGATATTATTCTCTGATTTAAGTTTGAAGGCAAAATAAGATGAGAATTATTGCAGGTATATATCGACATCGTCTAATAGAGTATCCGTTGGACCAAAACATTACTCGACCAACTAAAGATAGGATTCGTGAGTCGATTTTTAATGCACTTGGCGATATAAAAGGAAAAGTGTGTTTAGACTTATACGCTGGTAGTGGTTCAATGGGGTTAGAAAGTTTATCTCGAGAAGCTATATTTTGCTATTTCTCTGATAACTCATACGAAGCCATAAAATGCATCAAAAACAACATAAAAACCCTGCAAATACCGCTTAATTACGTGGAAACCTGTTATTTAGATGATGAAAGTATGATTGATTTTTTAATTAAGCGAAAAGCAAAAGTTGATATTGTTTTTATTGACCCACCATATCAAAAAGGAAGATATCAAGAAATAGTGGAGCGCTTACTTAGAAGTGATATATTAAATCCTCATCATATTATCGTTATTGAAGCTGACCACAAACTTGATATTGCTTTCCCTTATAAAAAAATGAAAGAATATAAGCACGGAGAAATCCTTGTTTATATTTATTGGTATTAGATTATGAAAGTTGCTGTTTATCCTGGTAGTTTTGACCCCATCACTAATGGACATCTCGATGTTTTGGAAAGAGCTCTAAAGGTTTTTGATAAAGTTGTTGTATTAATTGGTGTTAACCCCGAGAAGAAATCTCGTTTTTCTCCTGTTGAGAGAAAAGAAATGATTGTTGAAGCTGTTTCACATTTAAAAAATGTGGAGGTTGATATTTGGGATGGCTTGACCATTGAATATTTAAGACAACATAACATCTTCCACCTTATTAGAGGTTTAAGAGCGGTGACTGATTTTGATTACGAGTTCCAGATGGCATCTGCGAATGAATATATTGATAGCCGTGTAGACACTGTTTTCCTTATGAGCAAAGTGGAAAAATCATTCATTAATTCTTCGGTTATTATGGAATTAAATGAAAACGGGGTAGACATTTCTTCGTTAGTCCCCCCGAGTGTTATTAAAAGATTAAAAAAGTAATTATTTAAGATAGACCATTGTCACACTTCTTCCGACAGGATCTTTTTTATATGCGGAGAAGAATCGTTCATCTTTAGCGGTATCGATATTAACATTATGAATATTCTCTAAAGGAATAAAGCAACAAGTTAAGTCGAACTTAATTCCATCCAATAAATCCATATGACCATCTTGTCTAATTGGAAGATAGGCCATCATGAGTTTTTCAAAGTCCTCTGGCTCTAAAATAAATGTTTCAGGGTGACGGTAGGGCCCAATATAAATTTGAATATTGCTTGGGTTAAGATGTTCTTTATCAATAACTTTTCTTAAAGCTTTTTGTGTAATATGTTTTAAAGTTCCTTTAAAGCCAGAATGGATAACGCCCACTAATGGAACAGTTGGATCATAAAAGATTACGGGTAAACAATCAGCGTGAAAAATCCCTAAGGCTAGTTCCCTTTGTTTAGTATACAAAGCGTCTGCTTCAATGCCTTCCTCAAAGCTTTCGCCGCCTTTAAAACCATCATCAATAAATACTTCCTTGATGACATCGCTATGAGATTGATGAACATAGACGACATGATAGCGGTCTAATCCAAGTTCTTTATATAAGGCTTCACGGTTACGATAGACCTCGTCTTTATCTTCGCCTACTTGATAAGCCATATTTCCACATTCAACAGTTGTGGTTAAGGCTTTAATATTTTTGTGTTCTAGTTCATATTCATAATATTTCATATTATTACTCCGATAAAAAAACCGCTTTGAAAGCGGTTAATAATTATTTTCCTTCTTTAGAGAAGACACCAGAATGAGTCCAGCATTCCCAAACGAATCTAGCTTTTTCGTTGTTGGTGCTTGCATCATCAGAACCGATTTCGAAGAACACTTCGCTTAAACCGTAACTTGATTGAGTGTATAAGTCACCGCTTTTTGGTTCAAAATCAAAATCGAATAATAAGACAGTTGGAGAAGTGACTAATTCAACGAATTTTGGTTCGATGTCTAAATCTTTTCTATTTGTGTAGTTGGATTCGAATGTAGAGAAGTCTTCAAAGATTTGAGTATAGCGGCAGGTTGAGGCATCACCTGTGATGTATTTTTTGAAATAGTTCTTTTCAACTTCTTCATCTTCATCTTCTTCGTCGATGTAGATAGTAAATAATTTAAAATCTTTACTAGCTTCATCTAATTCAGGATCGTTTTTAACATAAGTATCCCAGTTTGATTGAAGAGTTTTGAAACCATAGTAGTCATTTTCGCAACCTTCACAACCTTCTTGTACGAAGACCATAAAGAATTTTGAACCATATTCCTTATATAAATCGGAATTGTTTGCTTTTTCTTTATCGTAATCAGAAATGTAAGAGAAGAATTCGTCAACTTCACTTGTTCCCTTATCGATGTTTTTCCAAGAGAGTTCTCTTTTTTCGTAATAGGATTCTGAAGCGTTACCGCTGGAGAACCAACTTTGTACCCATTTAGTGATATATGGGATAGAGAAGATAATTGCAAAGATACCACCGACGATAAGTAATGGTTGGATCCAAGCTGTATCTCTAATCCAGCGTCCGATTTTTGCAAAGAATCTTCCGATTGCTCTTAATACTACCATGTGTAATAGCCTCCTATATATGCATATAGCGTTAAATATGTTATCACTAATGTTTTTTTATTGCAACAAGTCTTTATACGCACGTAAAGATAATTGTGTTGGCTTATTTTAAAAATGCAAAATGCTTTATTGTATTCTCCGAAACTAGTAGTAAAATACTAGCGTAAATATGAAAAAGATTGCTCGGTTCAAGAAAAGACTCAACAACTTTATGTATGACCATTTCCGCTTGAAGCAAAGTCTTCATGAAGTTGGTGGTGTACTGGTTGGTTTAACATCCGCGTTTATTTTTGCCTTTGGGTTTTGTTGTTTTACAACACCAATAGAAGGTGTGACAGATCCTTTTTTCAGAATTGTTACTGGTGGCGTTTCTGGTTTATCGCAAAACGT
Organism: uncultured Caryophanales bacterium; assembly: GCA_947302535.1. Classification (GTDB taxonomy): domain Bacteria; phylum Bacillota_I; class Bacilli_A; order RFN20; family CAG-826; genus CAMYVX01. The sequence continues at coordinate 35,489 of CAMYVX010000008.1, read as the reverse complement.
AGCCATGATTTGTCGCTTACTCCGTTTAAATGTTACTGAAACGACTGTCCAGGCTATTGGTTATACATGTTTTAACATTCCGCTAGTTATCTTTGCCTTCTTTATGATTGGTAAAAGATTCGCTATTCAAACTAGTATCAATGTTTTAGCGTCTTCTCTATTTATTAACTATCTTCCAATTTGGGGATTATCCGAGGCAATCGCTTCTAATCCATTGATCGCTAATTATGGGCTTGTATTTAGAATCCTTTTTGCAGGTGTGTGTACTGGTGTAGCTAGTGCCTTAGCCTTTAAAGGTGAATTCAGTTGTGGCGGCATTGATATTGTAACCTACTATATGTCTCTTAGAAAGTCGACATTTGTTGGCAAATATTCCATCGCAATTAATAGCGCTATTATATCCTTATATTCTTTATTAATGATTATAGATAACGCGAGCGACTGGAGCAGTGCGGTTATCTCATTGTTCATCTCCATTGTTTACCAGTTTATCGCTGGTTTTGTTATCGATATGATCAACTTGAGAAACAAGAAGTTACAAATAGAAATAATAACTGAAAAAGACATAATGGCGCCGGTTTTGATGGCAAATTTCCCACATGGTGCGACGATCACAAAAGGTGTAGGTGCTTATTCTCATAACGAGAGACAAGTCATCTATATGGTTGTTTCTTCCTTTGAGATGAGGAAGGTTGTTTCTATTGCCAAAAAAGTCGACGAACATGCTTTTATTTCGGTTGTTCCACTTGTTCAAGTTTACGGCAATTTCTTCATTAGACCAATTGATTAATTTACATTATAATTATTAACCTATATAAAAAGCGGTTTGTGACCGCTCTTTTATTTTAAGGAAACACGATGGAAGATTTTCTTTCCTTTTTTAATCTTAATTCCTTTTGTTAATTGTTCTTTACTAACAACAAGATTAAAGTTAGTAACCTTTTCTCCATCTAGAGATACGCCTCCTTGTTCGACTAATCGACGCGCTTCTCCTTTAGAAGATGCGAGTTTAGTAATCACTAAAATATCTAGTATTCCCAAACCTTCACTAGAAACATTATCTAATTCAGTTGATGGCATATTTTCATCATCCCCTTCTCCAGTGAATAATGCTCTGGCGGCTTGTTTAGCTTTTAAAGCCTCTTCTTCTCCATGGATGAGTTTAGTCAATTCAAATGCAAGAATCTCTTTTTTCTCGTTAATACGATTATCTGGCCATTTTTCCATTTCGTTGATCTCGTTTAATGGAATAAAGGTCAACATTTTTAGACATTTATCAACATCAGCGTCGTCGATGTTTCTCCAATATTGGAAGAAATCAAACGGGCTTGTCTTTTTCTCATCAAGCCACACTGCTCCTGCGGCAGTTTTACCCATCTTTTTACCTTCGCTATTTAGTAATAGTGTAATAGTCATAGCGTATGCATCTTTTCCGGTTTTCTTTCTGATAAGTTCGGTACCAGCAAGCATATTACTCCATTGATCGTTACCACCGAATTGCATATTACATCCATATTTTTCATGTAAATAATAAAAGTCATAGGCCTGCATGATCATATAGTTAAATTCTAAGAAACTTAATCCTCTTTCCATTCTTAATTTGAAACACTCTGCAGTGAGCATTTTATTAACAGAAAAATGAGGACCAACATCCCTTAAGACATCAACATAGTTCAAATTGAGGAGCCAATCTCCATTATTGACCGCGATAGCTTTACCTTCTCCGAAGTCAATAAAACGTGACATTTGTTTTTTAAAACAATCAATATTATATTGAATTTCTTCTTTTGTAAGCATGGCACGCATGTCGCTTCTTCCGGTTGGATCACCAATCATTCCTGTTCCGCCACCTAATAATACGATAGGTTTGTTGCCGGCTTCTTGTAATCTTTTCATTAAGCACAAAGCCATGAAGTGGCCAACATGTAAAGAATCCGCAGTGGGATCAAAGCCGATATAAAATCTAGCTCCACCTTTATTAATTAATTCGCGAATTTCTTTTTCATCCGTTACTTGGGCAATTAAGCCACGTGCTACTAATTCTTCATAAATACCCATAAATATCTCCTTTAGGCAAATAAAAAGCCCTCTTTTGAGGACGATTTGTTATCGTGTTACCACCTCAATTTAGACAATTCTCACGAATTATCCCTTAGTGTGTGCTATTGCACACTAGGGCTATCTCGGGCCTACCCGTCTTTCTCTACTATGATTTCAAGAAGCAGCTCCAGAATGTATTCGCGATGAACCCGTCATGTTCTTTCAGCAACCGAACACTCTCTATAGGCTAAAGTTCATCGTTACTTGTTTCTTTCAACGCCTTAGGACTAATTTACCATATTTGGTTATTAAAACAAATATAAAATATCAAACGTATCTTAGATACGCTAAGACCGATTGAGTCTTTTTAGTAAGAAATCGAAAAAACTTTTCGTTACCGTCATTTTAAGGTTGCTGGATGGCTTTGTTTGTTTATAACTCAATTCAGCTTTGTTCTCAAATTGTTAAGCCTGCTTAAATCGGGCGCAAATTATGACATCGATATTACAATTTTGCAGTTTAATAAAGTTTATGCCGCTGTTAGTCTGACATCAAGAATCCTTAGTGTTATTTAGGTATTAATAGCATTATTGTCGTAGCGTCAATTACTAGTGTTATTGTTAACTTTTATAACGAAACAAAAGGAAGCGACGAAAAGAAAGATGATAAGGTTGATGAAACTAAGTTCAACGATAATAATGCTGATACAAATAAGGAATAATTTCTTATGAAATTAAAATAATGCTCCTAAGTTTTTGGCTTAGGAGCTATTTTATTAATAGTGGCGGAGAATTAGGGATTTGAACCCTAGCGAGGCTTGCACCTCCTAGCAGTTTTCGAAACTGCCCCCTTCAACCGCTTGGGTAATTCTCCGTGAAAAGAATTATAGCGAACTAGGCGCTCTATTTTCAATAATGTTAAGTCATATCTAATCATTAAATTGAATAATTTAAAAGGTTTGTTTATAATCTTTGTTGTATGAAATGGTTTAATTTTCAAGATGAAACTTTCTTAACGTTCTTTATTATCATTGTAACTTTATTAGTTTTACTTATCTTTTTTACAACTACTTTTGTTATTTCAAAGAATAAAGATGTAGCTTTTACAAAAAAGATAATTGATGAAAGCAATACCATCCGTGTCTTTATTGTAAATCCAAAACAGAACACAGTCTCCTATTTTAATAGGAGTGATTTAAGAAATAAGAGGACAATGGACTTAAATAGTTTCTATAATCATTTCTATATTGAAGATTCGGAAAAGATTAAGAATTGGATTTTCTCTATTTGTTTTGATCCTAAGAGCGCAGAACCATATTTAGAAGCTAGTGTTTATACTGGTAAAGGTCGTACCCCTTATTTCTCACTATTAAAATTAATTAAATATGAACCCGCTAGTGGAACTATTCATATTGAAAGCCATTTATTGAAATTTATTACTCCTACAGGAAACGGCAAACGCAATAAGCGTGGAATGCTTACTGGTGTTGTCAAAAGAAGCCAAATGGCTAATCTTATTAGTCGTAGCAAATCTCTTAGAGGTTATACTTTCTCAATTAGATTCTTCTATATTCGTCAAAAAGTTTTATCTAATGATAAAATTGAAAAATATATGACTATGACTTTAAAGAATCAAGTCTATCCATTTGCTTCTTCTACTCGTTATCCAAGACAAATTATTGATGATGGCGATAATGAAATCATTCTTTTTGATTTGAGAATGAATAGTGAAGAAGACGCTCGTATGCTGGCTGGCTCTTTAGAAAGAGTCTTAAGACAATCAATTGGTGTTAATGGTTATGGTGGACAAATTAATTTCTCTATTGGTGTTATTCAAAACCAACAATATTATAAAGATTTTGAAATGATTGTCTCGAAAGCTCAGGAAGCATGCATCTTGGCTCAACAAAAGAATCAAAACGTCTATTTCTATCGTAAGACGCTCGGTGCTTCATCTATTCAATCAGATAATGGAAATGCGATCGAAGAGTTGATGAAAGGTGGCAAGTTACGTTATTTATATCGCCCAATTATTGATGTCTCACGTAAAAGAGCTCTTGGCTATTTTTCCTATTTGAAGGCTTATGATACCGCGATGAAAAATGCCGCTGAATTTTCAAAAAGCGCTGCAGAAAGTGGCAAAAATAAGGAATTTTTCTCATTTGTTAGTAAAAAAGTAGTGGAGAAATTCTATAACGAAAAGAGCAATGAATATGTTCGTTTGTTCTATTATGTTTCCTTAGTTGATTTGGATCATATCTCCTCTGTTTTGCCACAAGTACCATTTGCTAATAAGATTCATTTAGTTTTACTCTTTGATGAACAAGAAATTAATGAAAACTCTAACCAACTTGATTTATTAACCACTTCACTAGAAAAAATCAAGGGATTAGGTTTTGAATTAGGTTTATCTTTAAAAGACCGTAATCTCTTGCTTGTAGAGAACTTTTATCGCTTATTTGACTATTTCGTTGTTGGTGGAGCGAACATGTCAGAAATTAAAAAGAACAACCGTATTAGATTATCTATTCATACACTCATTGAACAATTATTAAAATTCCATAAGACCATTATTGCTACTGATTTAGATGGATGGCAATCAGTGGAACTTATTATTAAAGCTGGACTTAATAACGTCTCAAGTGATGCGATTAGTGAGAGCAATGATATGCTCCTTCCAGTAGATAAAAAACGCATGGCTAAGTTAGTGAATATTGCATCTAACTTTAGATAAATTGGAGGTTAAACATATGGAAAACAACCAAATTAAAAACGAGTCAATTACTCGTCAAGAAGATGATTTTGCTCAGTGGTATACTGACGTCTGCAAAAAAGCCGAATTAATGGATTATTCATCTGTTAAAGGTTTCATTATTTATCGACCTTATGGATACGCTATTTGGGAATTAATTCAAGAATATCTTAATAAGCGTTTTAAAGAAACAGGACATCAAAATGTCTATATGCCCACTGTGATTCCTACTTCTTTGCTTCAGAAAGAAAAAGATCACGTCGAAGGATTTGCTCCCGAATGCTTAGTGGCTACTGAAGGTGGTGGAAATAAAATTGAAGACCCGCTTATTATTCGTCCTACAAGCGAAGCTTTGTTCTCTGAACATTATTCTAAAATCACTAAATCATATAGAGATTTACCGAAACTCTATAATCAATGGTGTTCAGTTTTAAGATGGGAAAAAACGACTAGACCATTCCTTAGAGGAGCCGAATTCCTATGGCAAGAAGGTCATACTATTCATGAAACCGAAGAAGAAGCTCGTACTGAAACATTAAAGATGTTAGAAATCTATGATGATTTAGGAAGAGATTTATTAGCTATTCCTTTTGTCAAAGGAAGAAAAACGGATAAAGAAAAATTTGCCGGCGCTCTTGAGACCTATACAATTGAAGCGTTAATGCCTGATGGAAAAGCCTTACAAAGTGGTACATCTCATTACTTTGGCCAAGGCTTTGCCCAAGCGTTTGGAATTCAATATTTAGGAAGAGACGGTAAACTTGCTTATCCTCATCAAACCTCTTGGGGTGTTAGTACACGTTTAATTGGCGCTGTCATTATGGCACATGGTGATGATAATGGTCTTTCTTTGCCTCCAAAGATTGCTCCTATTCAAACAGTTATTATTCCTATCGCAGCGCAAAAACCTGGAGTTATTCCTGCTTGTAGAGAGATTGAAAAGAGGTTAAAGGATATTGGCGTTAGAGTTTCATTAGATGAATCTGATAAATCTGCCGGATGGAAGTTCTCTGAATATGAAATGAAAGGCGTTCCATTAAGAATTGAACTTGGACCACGTGATATGGAAAATGGTGTTGTGACTGTTGCTAAACGTCATAACGGAGAAAAGGTTTCTTTGAAGAATGAGGAGTTGGAAAAAGCTATTCCTGAACTCTTAGAAGAAATTCAAAAAGAGATGTATCAAAAAGCTTTAGGCTATTTGCTTAAACATGTTAGTGAAGTTCATAATCTTGATGAATTTGATGGAGCGATGAAACTTGGTGGCTTTGCAAAGATGATGTGGTGTGGTGAAGAAGCTTGCGAAAACAAGATTAAAGAAAGATTTGTCGCTACAGCAAGATGCATGCCTTTTAACCAAATTCCGTTTGGTGATACTTGCCCTGTTTGTGGCAAGAAAGCCAAGAAAGTTGTTTTATTTGCCAAAGCATATTAAAAATATGTTTTAAAATAATCCTCACTTGTGATAAAGTAAGTGAGGTTTGGAGTAGTACCCAAGTCGGTGAAGGGGCCTCCCTGCTAAGGAGGTAGATCGGGAAACTGGTGCGAGAGTTCGAGTCTCTCCTACTCCGCCACGATAAAAAAATACTGAACCAATCATAATATTCGGTTCAGTTTTTTATTTACTTAATCTTTTTATTGAGCTTTATAACCAGCTTTATCAATAGCGTCAATTAAGACCTCTTTAGCGATGTCGTTTTTTAAATAGACCATTGCTTCTTTTCTTTCTAAATTAACATCAGCATAGTCAACTTCATCAAAATCTTCTAACGCTTTCTTTACGTGTGAGACACAGTGTTCACACATCATTCCTTCAATCTTTAATTTGATACTCATATTCTCTCTCCTTTTTGGTATTATACATTGATTAATTTTATCTAAAAAGTCCGTATTTGGGGCTTTTTTGCGTATTTTGGTTTCTTTTTTCGCATTTAAAAGATTAATTCTTAAAGCATTTAAAACAACAAAAACGCTAGATAAAGCCATAGCTGCACTTGCCATCCATGGTTCTAACTTATATAGACCAAAATAGGACAAAGCACCAGCGGCAATCGGGATCATGACAATGTTATAGATAAATGCCCAGAACAAGTTCTCTTTAATATTTAAATAGGTATAACGTGATAGACGAATAGCGCTATAACAATCAAGTAAACTTGATTTCATTAAAACAACATCTGCACTTTCTATAGCAATATCGCTTCCTGAACCAATGGCCATTCCTATATTAGCACTAGCTAAAGCAGCGGCATCATTGATTCCGTCTCCAACCATCATAACCTTTCCATGCTTTTTAATTTCATTAATAACATCTAATTTACCTCTAGGTAATAAATCAGAAAGAACATAATCTATACCTACTTGTTTGGCAATATGATGCGCAGCTTTATAATTATCTCCTGTAATCATAATAGGAACTATTCCTAGAGATTTGATTTGTCTAATCGCCTCTAAAGAAGTGGCTTTAATGGAATCGCTTATAGCAATAAGACCAAGTAATTGTTTATTCTTCGCGAATAGAAGTGGTGTACTCCCTTTTTCTAATAAAGAATCAATAGCGCTCATTAAGTTAGTAATATCAACTCCATTTTCTTGCATAAATGCAAGATTTCCTCCAATTATTTCATCTTTATTGATTTTTCCTTTAATTCCTCTTCCGGATATAGCTATAAAATCATGTATTTCATATGGCGAGATACCTTTTTCTTTACCTTTGGCGGTGATAGCAAGAGCCAATGGATGTTCGCTATTTAGTTCCAAAGAATAAGCGTATTTCCATAGTTCGATTTCATTATTAATAGCTATTACTTCATTAACTACCGGTTTACCTTCTGTTATCGTCCCAGTCTTATCGAGTAAAAGATATTGGACTTTTCCACTTTCTTCTATAGCAATAGCGTTCTTATATAAGATACCGTTCCTCGCACCCTTTCCTGAACTTACCATTATCGCTACAGGTGTCGCTAAACCTAAAGCACAAGGGCACGAAATTACAAGAACAGAAATAGCGCGATTAATAGCATATGATAATAGGTTATAATGTATGTCGCTATGAGAAGTTAAAAAGTCTTTTCCAATAATTAGCCATATAACAAATACGATAATAGCAATAAAAAGGACGATTGGAACGAAAATACCGGATACTTTATCCGCTATTTGGGATATTTTGGCTTTACTGTTAGAGGCTTTATCAACCATATCTATAATCTGGTTAATAGTGGTGTCTTTTCCTACTCTAATGGCCTGACATAGAAGGGCTCCGTTTTGATTTATCGTCCCACTTTTTACTAGCGAACCAACATCCTTTTCTATAGGTAACGGCTCTCCTGTCAACATTGATTCATTAATGCTAGACTGACCTCTAATGACAAGGCCATCAACGGGTATAGCGTCCCCAGGCTTTATAATGAAAATATCGTTAATTTGTACCTCATTTACAGGTATTTCTATTTCTTTTTCGTTTTTTATGATTGTTGCCGTCTTTGGAGATAGGTCCATTAAATACTTCAATGATTTAGTGGTTTTTATCTTTGAATAACTTTCTAATGTTTTACCAATTGTAATTAAAGTTGGCACCATACCAGCAGTTTCGAAGAAGATATTCATCATACTCATGTTAATAGAAACATCTGAAGCGTTGTTAACGACCTGGACTGTAAGGATGATACTCATGATAAACGAATAGATAAAAGCGATTCCGCTCCCTAACATGACAAGCGAATCCATATTTGGGGATAAATGAATGATAGCTTTCGATCCGTTTATGAAGAAAGAACGATTTATAACCATAATAATGGTGGCTAAAACCATTTGAGTATATGCTAAAAGTAGTAGGTTATTAGCAAAAAAGCCTAAGGGCCACGAAAGCATATAACCCATAGCTAGATAGAACAGGGGAATTAGTAAGATAATTGAGATAACTAATCGCTTAAATAATTTAGGGGTTTCTTTATCTTTAATTTGTGGAATTTGTACATCGTTATCGCTATTAATATATAAGGAAGCGCCATATCCGCTAGACTTTACTTTATTGATGATTTGTTCACTTGACAAAAGAGTTTCATCATAGGAAACCACCATAGAGTTTGTTAAAAGATTGACTGATAATTCTTTTATTCCTGGTAATGAACGGATAGCCTTATCAATACGAGCGCTACAAGCCGCACAGCTCATTCCTGTTATTTCATATTTTTCATCTAAAATCATTATTGTAACCTTTTAGAAATATCTATTGCTTCTTCTAATGAAGAAAGATTTCCTTCTTTTATGTCGCTAGCAACGCAAGACATCATATGATCTTTTAAAATAAGGAATCCAACTTCTTTTAAAGCGTTTTCTATCGCTGCGATTTGTATGAGGATGTCACTACAGTAACGATTATCATCAACCATTTTGTTAACACCATTAATTTGTCCAACTATTCTATTGAGACGGGTTTTGATGTTTCTATTCATTTCTTCATCTTTTGGACGAGACTTATATCTTTTGCATGCTGGACATTCTTCCATAATATATACCCCCTGGTGGTATATTCATTTTATAGATAAATTTTATTTATTACAAGAAAAAACCGATGTTTCCATCGGCTTCTCTTTAGTTACCTTTATAGGCTTTCTTCAAAATTTCTTTCATGTCTTCCACTAGTGGAACTCTTGGATTAGCGGGAGAGCATTGATCTTCATATGCTAATACTGCAATTTCATCAAGTTTTGACATGAATTGTTCTTCATCGATTCCCATTGCTTGAAAATTTGGATCTAAACCGATTTCTTTGTTCAAATCGATGATGGCTTGAGCTAAGGATTCAACCCCTTCTTCTGGAGTAGAAGCTTTTAAGCCTAATAACTGAGCGATTTCTTGATATTTCTTATCAGCGCAATAGGTATTGTATTTTGGCCATACTGATAACTTGGTTGGGACTGTACCATTATATCTAATACAATGAGGTAGTAAGACCGCACATGTATAGCCGTGGACTGTGTGGAATTCTGCTCCAACTTTATGGGCTAATGAGTGAGTCATTCCTAAGAAAGCATTGGCAAATGCCATACCAGCAATTGTAGCAGCGTTATGCATCTTTTCTCTTGCTTCAAGGTCGTTTGGTCCATCCTTGACCGCTCTTGGGAGATAATCAAAAACCAATTTAATTGCTTTTAAACATAAACCATCAGTGTAATCATTCGCCATAACAGAAACATAAGCTTCGATAGCATGAGTGAGAACATCCATACCAGTCATTGCTGTTGGTTTTGGCGGTAAATTAGTGGTGAATTCTGGATCGATAATAGCGATAGTGGGGGTTAAAGAATAATCTGTTAATGGATACTTTTTATTATTCTTTTTATCAGAAATAACGGCGAATGGGGTTACTTCTGAGCCAGTTCCTGAAGTTGTTGGGATACAAATTAATCTTGATTGTCTACCTAATTCTGGATACTTAAATGCTCTTTTTCTAATATCCATGAATTTTTGTTTTAAATCATCAAAGTTCACCTCTGGATGTTCATAGAATAACCACATACCTTTGGCCGCATCCATAACTGAACCTCCACCAAGAGCGATGATGGTGTCGGGCTTAAAGATACGCATCATTTCTGTTCCCGCTCTTACTGTTTCGATATCTGGATCTGGTTCGACATTACAGAATAACTGCATTGTCACTTTGTTTCTACGAGCATTGATTTGCTCAGTAATCTTTTTGAAAAAGCCAAATTGCACCATTGAAGTATCGGTGACGATAAAGACTTTTTCCATATCTTTACAAGATTGTAAATATTGAATTGAATTTCTCTCAAAATAAATTTTGCGAGGCACTTTAAACCACTGCACTGTATTTCTCCTTTTACCAACTTTTTTTACATTTAATAAGTTAACGGCGCTGACATTACCGCCAATAGAGTTATGTCCATAACTTCCACATCCTAGTGTCATAGATGGGAGGAAAGAATTATAGATATTACCAATTCCACCAAATGTTGATGGGGAATTGAAAATAATTCTCATAGCCTTGACTTCTTCTCCATAGGCATCAGCGAGAGCTTGTTCTTTACAGTGAATAGCGGCACTATGACCTAAGCCATTAAATTCAACCATGGCTTTTGCCTTAGCAAAACCTTCTTGCTCGTTTTTTACTTTATAGAAAGTTAAAACTGGGGATAGTTTTTCTTTAGATAATGGTTCTTTTGGGCCCACTGTTTTACATTCAACAGCAATAATAGGTGTATCTTCTGGGATTTTAAAACCAGCTTGTTCGGCAATCCAAGAAGCCTTTTTACCAACGACGTCACCATTTAGTCTTGCTAACTCAACGTCTTTATCCCCTTGGGCGTAACCAAACATATATCTTGAAAGCATTTCTGTTTCTTTTTCGTTAGCAAAATAAACTTTAAATCTTTTAAACAAAGCTTTGGCTTCATCATAGATTTGTTCATCAATAATGACAGCGGATTCGGAAGCACAAACCATACCGTTGTCAAACGATTTAGAAGAAACAATATCATTGACTGCTTGTTCAACATTGCAGCTCTTATGCATATAAGCAGGGACGTTACCAGCACCTACGCCCATAGCGGGTTTACCGCAGCTATAAGCTGCTTTGACCATGGCATTACCACCTGTTGCTAAGATAGTAGCCACGCCTTCGTGATGAATTAAAGCAGTAGTGGCTTCCATGCTTGGATGTTCAATCCATTGGATACAGTCTTTTGGAGCGCCGGCTTTTTCAGCGGCTTCTTTCATAATAATAGCCGCTTGCTTCGAACTTTGTTGCGCAGATGGATGGAAAGCAAAGATAATTGGATTCCTTGTTTTCAAACAAATCAAACACTTAAAGATAACTGTGCTAGTTGGGTTTGTAACAGGAGTAATACCCGCTATTACACCAACAGGATCAGCGATTTCCGTAATTCCAGTCACTGGATCATCTTTAATGATGCCGACGGTTTTTAAGTGACGCATGTTATTTACAACATATTCACATGCAAAGAGATTCTTTGTTGCTTTATCTTCAAAGACACCTCTTTTTGTTTCATCGATAGCCGCTTTCGCTAAAGCACCATGATGATCAAGTCCCGCAACGGAACATTTTGCGACTATGTAGTCGACTTTTTCTTGGTCAAGAAGCAAGAATTCATCCAGTGCCTTCTGTGCTTTTTTCACTAGAGTATTCACTTCTTCTTGGAATAGTTCTGCCATATTATTGACACTCCTTTTCTTTAATTTTATGTGATAACTTAGCAAACAACGTTGCTAAATCAACATTTTCAATAATGATTTTCTTACTATTATCTTTCAAATGAATGGGGGCGAAATTCCATATTGCTTTGATATCCATCTTTTTCAAACGATGATAGATTTCCATTGTTTTGTCACTTGGTGTTGTTAATATCACCAATTTAGTATGAAGATTATCTTCAATTTTTTCTAAGTCATTGATGTCATATATTGGTTTACCAGCAATAGTGGTTCCTATTTTGTTTTCATCGATATCAAAACCAGCAATAATATTTAAACCATAATTATTAAACCCTTGGTATGACATTAAAGCATGTCCGAGATTACCAACACCTATAACTATTGCCTCATTAACTGTTTTATATCCTAAAAAATCTTCTATATCACTAATTAATAAATTAACACTTCTACCTGTCTTTGGTTTCCCGGCTTTTTTAGAAACAAGCTGAAGGTCTTTCCTTACTTGTTCTTCACTAAACCCTAATTCATTAGCTAGATAAGCTGAGGACACAATTAAAACATTTTCATCTTTTAACAGTTTGAGAGTCTTTAAATAAAGAGGAAGCCTTTCTATTTGGTTAGGGGAAGCCTTTTTCATATATCAGTATTTTTTTACTGAATTATTTATACCATAACCTTTATCTCTTTTCAACTCTTGAAACATATATTTTTTATTTAATAACCAACAGTGGTGTCTTTACCCGATTGGGCCTTGTAAACCACTGATGGGTGATGTAATATATGATTGTGTTTTGGTGACTCCCCTACATCTAGGGAGTCTCTTTTTATCTAATTAGACGAATCTAGCTAGAGTCCAAAGAACTAATATCAGTATTAGTACCAATTTCATCACTAAGAGAAGTCGCCTTCTCATTAGAGACCAACCGCCTTTCTGACTTTGACATATACTTACAAGTGCAAAACACATATACCAAAGTCACGGAAAGATTAATCATTTCATGAAGAATCCTCCTACTATATAAATAGACGGAGAAAAGCGTCAATTTTTTAAAACTTTTTTGAAAATAACATTTTGTTCCTATATGCACATATATGGGCGCTTGAAAAAAATAGGAAAATGGGCTAACCTAAATTTATCTATTCGTTTTGAAGAAAGGAAAAAACTATGAACAAAAAGTTTTTACTGACTTTGGTGTGTGTTCCTTTACTTCTTGCTTCTTGTAGTAAGAGCAGTAGTGATAATAATAATCCAACACCAGAGCCAACTCCGACACCGACCCCAACTCCTGGCCCAGGCCCCTCACCAGAACCAGAACCAGGTCCAATTCCTGATGATGATCTTGAAAAGTACATGAAGTCTCTTGCGGACAATTCATTAGGTAATCACTTCTATTATCATTACCTCCGTACTGAACAAACGGCTTCTGATTACAATAAATGGGATGTCTGGACTTGGCCATATCGTCCAAATGAAGATGAAGGTGTTCGTTTTGACTGGGTTGGAAGAACAACGTCCGAAGATAAGATGAGTGCGACTGGTAACGCCAGTATAGACTCATTTGGTTATGTCAACATCGACGTTGATTTAACTAAGACTTATGGCGGTGGATGGGACAATAAGAACAAAAAGATGCTCGATTTACCTATTAATTACCTACCTGAGGGGAAGGTAACTAGCGATGTTCAAATTGGCGTTCAAATTGTTGAATCTGCGACTAGAACCAGTAGTTCCGGCTTCTGGAATAATGATGGTGGTAACGTCTATATTCTTTTAGAAGATTACGCGTTAACAAATACTGATGGTTCTACTTCTTATCACGCATTTGTTTATAAAGATAATGCAAAATATCCAAGCGCCAAACCTGTTGTTAATGCTTCCACAATCGATGATCCATTCAAACACGACGATGGCACTAATGTCACCTATGGTGATAATAAATATATCACCGCTGATTGGAATGACAAGGCATTGCAACCAACAGCAAGTAGTTTCCAAAACGACGGTGTTGGTTATCAAATCATGGTCTCTTCCTTCGCTGATAGTGACAAAGATGGCTTTGGTGATATCTATGGTATCGAACAACAATTAGACTATATCCAAAGTTTAGGTGTTAGTGTTTTATGGTTAACACCAATTCAACAATCCGATTCCTATCACGGTTATGACATCACCGACTATCTTAAGGTCGATGAAAAATTTGCTTCTAAAGTTTCTCCAGCCGCTCAAGCTGCTGGCGGTAGAAGCGAAGAAACCGCTATGAAGGACTATAAGTCCTTACTTGATGCCGCTCATGCTCGCGGCATGAAAGTCATCATGGACTTAGTCTTGAATCATACTTCCACTTCAAACGTTTGGTTCGTTGAATCAGCTAAACTCTCTGAAACTATGAGAGGTTATTATCAATGGGGTAACCACGAAACTGACTCCGCAAATATTAATCAAGATAAGTATTGGTATCCATATGGAGACCACTGCTATTCATATTATGCAAAATTTGGTTCAGCCATGCCTGAATTAAACTATGCTTATGCCGACACCCGTACCGCTGTTGAAACAATGGCGAAGAACTGGTGCGAAATTGGTGTTGATGGCTTCCGTATGGACGCTGTTAAACACATCTTCATTAAAGATGAAATTGCTTATGATGGCAACGATACATACATTAAAGATGTATCTGTGAACCCAACTACTGGCAAAACACAAGATTATTCTTCAGATTTAACCAAGAACTTGAACTTCTGGAGAGAAATCAATTACTCAATTAAGCAAGATTATCCAAATGCCTTCTTCGTTGGTGAAAACTTTGATGGTCATGCTTATCACGTTTCTCCATTCTACGAAGGATTTGATTCCTTGTTTGATTTCTATTCATATTTCAATTTCACATCTTTAGCTTCTAGATATGCCCATGGTGGTTCTTCTGGAGCTTATATCGGCGATGCTTCTCAATTCATTGGTGAAGCTGCTGATCCATATACAAAGAGCAGTGATAAAGATTTAGAAGGCAATACTAAATCCATTAAATTTGAAGGTAAATGGAATTTAGCAGATGTCTTAAATACTAATAACAAATATCGAACTGGCGGAAGTAGCGCGACTGCTGCAAGTGGATACTCCATGATTGATGGCGCTTTCACTTCTAACCACGATATCGCTCGTGCTATTAATAGAGTTGCTGGAACTTCATTCAATAACTCTGGATTGACTGCACAAGGCTCCGTTAGTAAGAATGATTATTCAACATTTGAAAACTATGCCACTTTAGTGGAAATTAGTGAATTAATGTTACCTGGTATTACTTGGATCTACTATGGTGATGAACTTGGTATGACTGGTAACTTCCTCGATGGAAAAACTGCCGATGATGGTTATTCTGACTTAGCCTATAGACAACCTATGAAATGGGTTGCGAATGGTCAAGTTGGTGACGGCTCTATGACTACTGGTTATAAGATTAATGGTAGTGGCACTTCTGTTAAATGGGACGAAGTCAATGCTTCTTCTCATGTTCCAGGTGCTGAAGCCCAAGTGAAAGATAGCAATTCTCACTTCTCTAATATTGCCAAATTCGCTTCTCTTAAGACTTCTTCTCAAACTTTAATTAAAGGTTTATTTGCTCCTTATTATGGCGATATTACAAATGCTGGAACTAAGGCTAGTGTTATCTCCTTCACAAGAACTCTTGGAGATGAATCTTATCGTCTTGTTGTGAATCTTGGCGATAACCCAGTGAACATTTCTAGCGGTGGTACCCTTGCCTTATCATATGGCACTGCTAGTACTTCTTCTGTTGGTGCTCGTTCTGCTGCCTTAATTAAGTTAAGTGGCGCTCCTGTTGGCGATACCAAATACTCCATCATCATTGGTGGCAGAATGATCGAAGCTCCAACTAACCCATTTAATGAAAACGAATCCATGGCGTTAGGCGTTGAAGCTCATGTTGGTGAAGAATTACAAGTTCACGATAATGAGAGTGGCGCGACTTGGACCATTCAAAATCTTGATCCTGCTTCTAAAGGATTCAAGTCTGAAGGTGGCAAAATTGTCTGTATCGAAGATGGTACTTACGATATGTACATCAAATGGTCATACGGAAATGACCAAATTTATATTGGTTACGCTGGCTAATCAATAGTAATCGAATTTAATAAGAGAGGTAGGATTTCCTATCTCTCTTTTAACAATATTTATTGTTTTCATAAAAAAGTATATAATAAGTAGTATAAAAGCGTTTATTCCTATAGAAGAACGCGCGAAAGGACATTGTTTATATGAACAAAAAACTATTTGTTTTATTACCATGTTTTATTTTCACTATGTCTTTAGCGGCTTGTAGCAAAGCAAAAGAGAATAGTGATAGTAACACACCAACAGTTGATCCAACTCCAACACCTACTCCAGTTGCAACAGAATACACTGTAACTTTTAATCTTAATTATGAGGGTGCTCCTGCTGCTAGCACAGTGCAGGTCAAAGAAGGTGAAACCGTTGCTAAGCCAGCTAATCCTACTCGTGAAGGATACGATTTTGTTAATTGGTACAAAGATATAGCTGGTTTAACAGTTTATGATTTTGCTAGTAAAGTTAATGCCAATCTCACTTTATATGCTGGCTGGTCTGAAAAAGACCCAGGTCCAGGACCTCAACCACCAGAACCAGGAGATTTATCTCCAGAATTCATCGCTGCTGATTATGGTGTCTTAGTGGGTGGAAGTGAAGTCATCTTCACATTAGATCCAAATGATGATCACAGCATCGCTAACCGTGAAGCTAGTTATATTGCCTCTTCCGTTAATGTCACTGCCGAACAAAGTTTGGTGTTCTATAAGAAAGGTGAAATTATTACTTCTAATTTCTCTCCATCTGGAGATGATACCGCCCACGCAAACTATAATAACTATGTTGGTTCACTTGAAGATGGCTATACCGTTCAAGCTACTGCTAGCGCAATTAATATGTATCTAAGCGTTTGGGCTCCAGCACCAGATAACGAGAATAAAGGTTGGGTTACATTCTTTATTCAAGGTGGAACTAGTGCTGATCATGATGGTGGAGGAACAGGCCCAGGCCCAATTACTGATACCAAATATTCCATCATTATTGGTGGCAGAATGGTTGATGCTCCAACCAACCCAGCTAATGAAAACGAATCCATGGCGTTAGGCGTCCAAGCTTATGTCGGTGAAGAATTACAAGTTCACGATAATGAAAACGATGTCACCTGGACCATTCAAAATCTTGATCCTGCTTCTAAAGGATTTGCATCTGAAGGTGGCAAAATTGTCTGTATCGAAGACGGTACTTACGATATGTACATCAAATGGTCATACGGAAATGACCAAATCTATGTTGGCTACGCTGGTTAGTCAATAAATACTTACAAAATAGAGAGATAGATAAATCTATTTCTCTTTTTTTATTCTTTGTTTTTTGTTATCATTCTCATAATGAAAAAATATCGTTATTACTTATTTGATTTTGATGGTACCCTAGTTGATTCTTTTGATTCTTTATATGTTGTGTTTGCACGCGCTTTTAAAGCTGTTGGTATTGAGATTGACGAGAAAGACGTACCATGGATGTCACGAGTTCCTTTAGATGAATCTTATGACCATTACCACGGTATAAGAGATGATGAACATATAGACAAATTTATTAAAGCAATTGAAGAAGCTTTAGACAGTGAAGAAGCATTAAAAAAGACAAAATTATTTGCAGATTCCCGTTATTTTTTTGATTTTATTAAGAAAAACGGCATAAGTTGCGGTATTGTCACAAGCAATAGAAGAA
This sequence comes from uncultured Caryophanales bacterium, assembly GCA_947302535.1. GTDB lineage: Bacteria > Bacillota_I > Bacilli_A > RFN20 > CAG-826 > CAMYVX01. Next base: position 17,713 of record CAMYVX010000008.1, on the reverse strand, counting down.
GACATGTTGAAGATGTTTTGAACTTCTTTAAAATTGATAAAAACATCCTTTCTGTTATTGTAGGAAATGAGATTAGTAAAGCCACAAAACCTGACCCTGATCCAATATATCAAGCGTTACGTTTATTAGATTATCACGGCGATAAAAAAGACGTTGTTTATATTGGTGATTCTTTAAATGACTGCTTGGCAGCCAAAAACGCTGGAATTGAAACATATTTATTAGATAGAAACAACTCGCAACAATGCGAATATCAAAAAATTACATCTTTGATGGAACTTTTTGAATAAAACATTGCTATACTTAATGTATGGATATTTATAAGCTCATTAACGAATATAAGGAAAAAGGTCATGACTTAGTTTTAGTGACCGTCACCAATAAAGAAGGGATGGCTCCTTCTGACATAGGAAAGAAAATCCTTTATGTTGATAACGGAGAGTTTTTTGGCACTGTCGGAGGTGGATTAATTGAGTTTACTGCTCTTGAAACCTGTAAAGAAGTTTTAAGAAAAAGACAATCTCGTACAGTTAATTATGTTTTAGATAATAACGGCCAAAAAAGTGAAACCGCTGTTGTACTACCTATGGCATGTGGTGGAGGAGCAACCTTATATTACGAATTTATTGGTCCAAAACAATATGTTTATTTATTTGGCGGTGGTCATTGTAATAAAGCGCTTGCCCCTATTCTATTAGACTTAGGATTTGAAGTGATTGTTATCGATAAACGAAAAGAAGTTTTAGATTCAGTAGATTCTCGAGCCACTTTGGTCAATGATGAGTTTATTAGTTTTATCAATAAAAAAGTAATCAAAGACAATGCTTTTATTGTCGTTGCTACTCCATCGCATCATAGCGATTTTGATGTTCTTGATAATATTTTTATTAATAAATTTAATTACAAGTATTTAGGAATGGTTTGTAGCAAAAAGAAAATTAAAGAATATGTGCTTCGCTTAAAAGAAAAAGGTGTCGTAGCGGATCTTTCTAGATTATACGCTCCTGTGGGTTTATTGATGGGTGGAGACTCACCTTTAGAAGTTGCGTTATCTATTGCAGCAGAGATTATTTCCGTTTATTATCATAATGATGATAGAGTCACCCATTTAAGAGATTTATTAGTGGAGGAGGATCGTTATTTCTTATGATTAGCCAAAAGAAATCCCATAGTCACGTTATGCTTATCATAATCATTTGTGTGATTATTGTTTTTATCGTGACACCAATTGCCTTACTATTCGGTTTGGTTTTTGATAACCACACTAAAAATGTTCATATGGACTCCACTGTTACTTCTGAAAATGTTGGTAAACGTATCATGGTTGATGCTTTTGATAAGACAGAAAAGGAAGAAACTGTTAATTTAATATTAACAGAAGATGATTTCGATAAGCTCCTTTATCTTGCTCAAGAGAAAGTATCTTTGGGTAGTGCAGGTAGTTATGTGAAGAAATTTTACACAATGATTTCTGGCAATGACTATGACTTTTATATTGATTTACAAGCTGCATTTTTTAAAACAAGATTAATTTTAAGAACTACGTTTAATACTTCAGTTGCTAATCGTATTGAACTAAAAATTAAACATATCAATATTGGCCGTTTAAAAGTTGGTATGGATTTGGTCAATAATTTTACAGGGGGATATGATTTACAAAAAATCTTCTCTGAATCCGGATTAAAAAATGCGACATTTGACAAAGAAACTAGCACTCTTATCTATGAAGTTGATGGATTGATTAAAGACGTTGTTGATATGATGGGCAACGCTAAAGATATCGATTTCATGGTAGAAATGATGCAAGAATTAGCCCGCTTAGAAAAGATTAAAGTGGTGAGCGAAAGCCAATTAAACATCGGTTTAGATTTATCCTCTTTTGATGTTCGTGATAACGAATATTATGATGAGACTTTTGTCAACTTATCTCGTGATATAAAAGGTGTTGTTTCTGATGAAATATCCAAAGAGGTATTATCCAAGACAATTGAAGAAAAAGATGTTAAAGCTAAATTTAAAGAAATCTATGTTAAGGAATTTGTAGAAACCGAGCCTCATGATTATAAAGTTGCAGAAAAGATTACTGAAAAGTTTAAAAACAGCGCTACTGATTATTTAGCGGAGCCTCCTGTTCCTATTACTTTTACTATGAATGAAGAAGAACTTAATGAGTACTTAGGTGGTATTAGTTTAATGGGTGAGACTTATACAGTGTCTCGTTATGTTGATTCAAGTAGATATAAGATTGCTTATATGACATTCGATAACTTCTACTGTAAGATTGACGAAAACGCTTTAATCTTTGTTATGACAATGAACGTTAACGGCTTCCCTTTAGTTGTAGATTTTATTGCTAGTGATGTTAATCCTGAAGCTCATGAGTTTGGTAAGATTACCTTAAAAATCGATGAAATTAAATTAGGGGACACTGCTGTAAGTGAAACATTTGAAGAAAGATTATATAAGTTTATGTACGACTCTTTAAAGAACAAGAGTTCGGATACTTGTTTAGTGATGGACGAAGAACGTAATTTAGTATTCAACTTTGTTGAACCAATCCAAAAAGGTTTATATCAATACGCTGATGAGCATGGTGTCCCACGTGAAAAAGTTGAATTAAGCGATGAAAAAACAATCGCCGAAGCTCAACTTAGCAGCGATCATACTTTGAAACTTGATGTTATTAGAAAAGATACAGTATTACCTTAATCGCGATTTTCTCCAATATAGAATATCGCTAAGGCTCCTGGACCAACGTGGCTTCCAGTAACTAAATCATAATCATATATTTCAATGCTATTTAATCCACCGTTATTAAGTAGCATTTTTAATTGTTCTGCTGCTTGATAATCATGACAATGGGCAATGAAAATAGTTTGTTTTATGTTTTTATCAATGTGTGTTAAACATGTATCTGCTAAATATTTAATCGCATTTTTCCTTCCTGGCACTTTAGCGGTATTAGCGATCTTACTGTCATTTGTCCCTTTTAAAATAATCTTGATATGTAACAAATCTGCTCCTTTTGCCATGAGAGGATTAACTCTTCCAGTACGGGCTAGATATTTAATTTTGTCAACAGTAAATTCGCTTCTAACTTTATAGACAAATTGCTCACATTTCTCTATTAGTGCACCAAAATCCTGGATATTTTTGCTTAATTCATAAGCATGAATGGCTTGAAGTCCTTCCCCAAAACCTGCTGTTCTACTATCTATAACATGAATAGCATTTCTTTGATATTTTTCATTCAGTTCCTTTTCCGCCATCTTCGCCGCTTGATAAGTTCCAGAGATTCCTTTGGCCATAGTAAAGCAGATAATATCGTTTCCGTTCATGACATCATTTTCGAATTCTTCCATAAAGCGATATGGGTTAATTAAAGTAGTGGAAACTTTCTTCCCTTCTTTCATCTTTTCATAGAAGCTTTTTGAGAATTCATTTACATCAATTTTATCCTCATAGCAAATGAGCTGTTCATCTTCTATTTGAAGGGTCATGGGAATAACTCTTATATCAAGGTTCTTTTCTTTTAATATACTAGGGAATAAATTACTTCCAGCATCGGCATAGATCTTAATCATTTTCTTCACCTCGCAAGAATTATATTTATTTGATACTAATTTATGTATACACTCATACACGCTTTTATCTACTAAAAGGAGAATTGCCTCTCTACTATCTTTTCTCTTTATAATCATTAAAATAAGATTTATAATCATTTTAATGAAAAAACAAATTGGTCCATTCCGTTTATATACCAAAGAACCTAACGCTATTGCTTATGGGTTTTTGTATACCGCTGTTAAATATTTTCCTACTCCTCATTATCAAAGAAGAGTTATTCGTGTCTATGTTCCTGAAGATTATGATGAAAAAAAGAAATACCCAGTTATTTATATGTCTGATGGACAAAATATTGTTGATCGTTATACTTCTGCTTATGGCGAATGGAATATTGATGAAAGACAGCATGAATTATGTAAGAAGGGATACCCGTCCTATATTGTTGTTGGTATTGATTGTCCAAAGGGAGTGGCAGCTAGAACACTAGAATATTCTTTCCCTCATATTGATATTGAAAATAAATTCAAATCTAGATTTATGATGAATAATGATATGGCTTTATTCTCACATGAATATTTTGCTTATTTAGTTAATGTAATCAAACCTTTGGTGGATGCTTATTTTTCTACTTCATCAAAAATAGAAGAAACAGCAGTTTGTGGTTCTTCGATGGGAGGGATATTCGCTACATCATTATTAACCTCTTATCCAGATATATTTGGAGCGGCTTTTATCTATTCTCCAGCATACTTCCTTTATGATAAAAAGAAGATATATGAATATATGGATGAAAGAGTAGATAAGATTAAGAATCACAAGATTTATTTATATAGCGGCAATGTTGGATTTGAATCAACATTTAAAAAACCAACAATCGATATGTATCATCATCTTTTAGATAAAGGAATCAAACAAGAAAATATTACCTTAACAATAGACGATAAAGGAGAACACAACGAACCAACTTGGTCTAAACATTTCAACGAATGTATTAAGTTTTGGTTTAATAAAAAATAATTATGGGTTTTCGTTCGATTAAAGAAATATTTAGAGTGGGCCATGGTCCTTCCTCGTCTCATACAATGGGACCAGCTTTAGCGTGTGAATATATTTTAAAAAAATATATAGCAATTAAACATGTTGAAGTGACTTTGTATGATTCTTTAGCTTTAACCGGCAAAGGTCACTTAACAGATTATATTATTGATCTAAAACTAAAAAACATCCCTCATCAAATTGTATTTGATACTAAGAAGCATTATTCTCATCCAAACACAATGGTTTTTAATATCACACTGAGTGATGATTCTAAACACAACGAAACAATTGTTTCTATTGGAGGAGGAAGTATTGTTACTAAAGACAATATTAATTCTTTAAATAGCGAAGAAATCTATTCTGAAAAGACATTAGGCGAGATTCTTAATCATTGCGATAAAGAAGGAATATCGTTGGTAGACTTTATTTTAAAACACGAAGATAAAGATATCCTTAATTATATGTCTTATATTTATGAACAAATGGAGGCATGCAAAGCTCGTGGACTTTCTCATACTTCCACTCTTCCAGGAAAACTGAAATTAACAAGAAAAGCTCCATTAATGTTTCAACAAATGCTCTCTACTCCTGGTAGTGAACATGATATTCATTTAAATATGGCTATTACTGCTTATGCAGTTAGCGAAGAGAATGCTTCAGGTGGAGTAGTGGTTATTGCTCCAACATGTGGTAGTTGTGGTGTTATTCCTGCTTGTATTACATATTTGCAGAAGAAAGGATATAACAAATATCAAATTACTCGTGGTTTATTAGTGGCTGGATTAATAGGAATCATTTGTAAAACAAATGCCTCTATTTCTGGAGCGGAAGCAGGTTGTCAAGCTGAGATTGGTGTTGCTTGTGCTATGGGGGCGGCGATGATATCAACTGTTAAAGAATTTAGTAACAGTGATATTGCTCAATCAGCGGAAATTGCCATTGAACATTCATTAGGTTTAACTTGTGACCCAGTTGATGGATATGTACAAATACCATGTATAGAAAGAAATGCTGTTTTTGCGATAAAAGCTACGACTGCATCTAACTTAGCTAAAGTAATTCCAGCAACGAACGCTAAAGTGAGTTTTGATACTTCTTTAAAGGTTATGTATCAAACAGGAAAAGATTTAAATAAAGGATATCGCGAAACCTCTACAAAAGGTTTAGCGAAATTGGTACAATAGCGTCATGAAAAAATCATTAAGATTAATTGTTTCTTTGTGTGGCTTAGTTTCTTTAATCTCTTGCTCTGGAGTAATAGTGGATCACAATTTATTCCTTGAAAGAATGGAAGAACATAGAGAAAAAGAATTTGATAAAACAAGAGCGGAAGCAGAATTCCTTTTAGAGACTTTTGAAAAGACTAAAATTACATATAATTTTTCTTTTACATTCACTAGTTATTGGAAAGCCGATAATAACACTTATAAAGAATCGGAATTAGCTTATTGTGAATTATGTGGCGACTTACTTAATGAGAACCCATTAGCCTTAGAAGAAATAGAAGGGCATAAATACCGTTACTTTGTTGGCCCTCTTAAATATATTGAAGAAATTGTTGTACAAGAAATCACTGAAGAAGAAGAAATCACTGAGTACTATGTTTATACAAGAACCTATAATGACCAAGGCCGATTAACTTCTTATAAAGGCGAATACAAACTTACAACTGTCGTAGATGGAACGACTACTGCTTCTAATGAGACGGTTGAAATAGATATATCATATAAAGGTTAATTGGTTACATTATTGTTAGTGATAAAAAAAGATACGGCTATTAAGTCGTATTTTTTGTTGATTGGAAAAGTGTATATTTGATAAATTGCAAAAATAATGCCAAAATTACCTGGAATTATAAGTGATAATAGCAAAAAATGAAGTTTCTCCATTAGCGGTGACTTTGATAAATTCTTCGTCGCCTTCAGAGGTGTATATAGAAACTTTTTGTCCTTCTTTTATTTCTCTATTGTAGTTTAATAATAAAGTGGCCATTTTCTTTTCTTTATAGAATATAGATGAATGTAAATCTTGGAATAATTCGATATATTTTGTGTTATTGAGGTGACCGTTTAAATCGACATCACTATATTTGATAACTTTTTCCATAACTAAAGATGAAGGAATTTCTTCTATCTTTTTCGGCAAAGGTAGTTCATCACTATATTTTTCGCCTTTACTTCTTTCTTCAATTATCTTGCTTGATACTGGTCGACGTGTGTTCTTATCTATCAAGGCCCATATTGAAGAAAAACGTAACAAGACTTCATTGTTTTTATCGACCATATAGAAATAACGGGGATAGATAAGACCTAATTTAGGATCTCCTGGATATGTGTAGCATGTAACTTCTTCTTGATAATGAGGAAGACGATAGAATTCAACATACGCTCTTGAGATAACCCAGAGGATACCTTTATCAATTGTTTCTTTAACACCGACTCCTAACTCTTCGGTGTGGTGCATAATGACGTCTTGAATGAGCTTAAACAAAGAAGACACCCTTAATGTTAAGGAGCTATCAACATCATTAGAAGAAATGGATATCTTTTCTTTGTACATAGTACTACCTTAACACCTTTATAAGAAAAAAAATAATATTTTTTGCATAGTTGTGCTAAAATCATTAAGTTAACGGAGGTGATTATTATGTATCGTAGTAATGCATGGAAAAAATATGAAAAAGATGTTTCTCCAGTTATGGATTTTGCTGAAGGATATAAAGATTTCTTATCTTTTAGTAAAACTGAAAGATTAGCCGCGAAGAAGGCTGTCGAATTATTAAAAGCTAAAGGCTTTGTTGATTTAAAAGATAAAGCTAGCTTAAAAGCTGGAGATAAAGTTTATTTCGTCAATAAAAATAAAAACGTTGCCGCTTTTATTATTGGCTCTTTACCACTTGAAGAAGGTATGAGAATTTTAGGAGCGCATATTGATTCTCCTAGATTAGATTTAAAAGAACATCCAATCTATGAAAGAAATGGTTTTGCTTTAGGTGACACCCATTATTATGGCGGAGTGAAAAAATACCAATGGGTGACTATTCCTTTAGCTTTACATGGCGTTGTTGTGAAAAAAGATGGAACAGTTGTTGATATCAATATTGGTGAAGACGAAAAAGACCCAGTAGTGGGAATTACTGATCTATTAATTCATTTATCTGCTGATCAAATGGCAAAAACATTAGCTAAAGCTATTGAAGGAGAAAACCTTGATATTTCTTTAGGCAGTATGCCTTTAGCAGGAGATGAAAAAGAAGCGGTTAAAGCCAATGTCTTACGCATTTTAAAAGAAAAATATGATATCGAAGAAGAAGATTTAATCTCCGCCGAGATTGAAGTGACTCCAGCTGGTAAAGCACGTGACTATGGCTTAGATCGTTCTATGGTTGCTGGATATGGCCATGATGACCGCGTTTGTGCTTATACTTCTTTAATGGCGTTGCTTGAAAGTGATGCAAAAGCCATTAAACATACAGCTTGCTGTATCTTAGTGGACAAAGAAGAAATTGGTAGCGTTGGTGCGACTGGCGCTCATTCCTTATTCTTTGAAAATCTAGTCGCGGAATTAGCTTTTAAAGTTGGTGGCAAAAACCCTCTTTGGAACGCAAGAACAATCTTAAGTAACTCTAAGATGTTATCAAGTGACGTATCTGCTGGATTTGATCCTTTATACGCTAGTGTTAACGATCCAAAGAACGCGGCTTATTTTGGTGAAGGTATTGTCTTTAATAAATATACTGGTAGCCGCGGCAAATCTGGCTCTAACGATGCTAATCCTGAGTACTATGCTGAAGTGCGTCGTATCATGGATGAAAACGAAATTTGTTGGCAAAATGCTGAACTTGGCAAAGTTGATCAAGGCGGTGGAGGAACTATCGCTTATATCCTTGGTAACTACAATATGAATGTTATTGATGCCGGCATTGGTGTTCATAACATGCATGCACCTATGGAAATCGTTAGCAAAGTCGATGTTTATGAGGCTTTCTTAGCTTATAAGGCATTCCTTAAATATTAATCATATTAACGCTTTACAAATCTTCCTTATTAAAGTAAGATTATAAGGCGTTGTGGCGGGTGTGGTGAAGAGGCCTAACACACCTGGCTGTGAACCAGGCATTCGCCAGTTCGAATCTGGTCACTCGCCCCATCGACAAATAATAGGACAATCTTGCATAGGTTGTCTTTTTACTTAAAAATTAAGAAAAAATTGAAGTGGAAAGTAAAGCGTGCTATATTATTGATGTCAAAAGGGAAACCTCTTGATATGGTGCCGATTTAGGTCCCATCCCATTGCGAGAGATCGTCTCGCAAATATCTTGAATCTTCGTAGATTTGTGATATTATAATGGTGAGCTGTTCGAAAGAACCAGGTTCAACCTAATTGAGGAATAGGAGACTCCTGTCCTCTCCCTAGAAATAGGGATTTTTTTATGCCTATTTCTCTTGAGAAATATGTGCCATCGTCTTAAAATTATTGCATGACGAAAAGAAAATTAAAGGTTTTAAGATAGACATATTGCCTTCAAGGGACAAAAAGTTTTCTAAGGGACAAATTGAAACCTAGGGGACATTGTATTAAAGAAAGTAAATTATTCCAGAAACAAATAATAAGGCAATTTCTCATGAATTGTCTTTTATTTAAACAAAGCAGCAAAGACATTTGTCTTACTTTATATTAATGTTATAATCACGGTAAGGTAGAAAATAGTAATCATGAAAAAGGCTATATTTAATGAACTTATTGAACTTGAATATCCAGAAGAATTTGTTGAGCTGAATCAAGAAGAAAATGAAAAGTATTTTTCTGGAGATTTGTTACGATTATCTTTTCAAGATAAAGAAAAGCATATATTGCTATCTTTAGCGAAGAGCAAGAACTCTTTTATCAATCGCCTCATTAATGTTGCCTCTGTTATTAATGGTTCACTTTCAGTGCTTGAAAAGAATTTGAAAGATTATGAATCTCTAGGAGGATGGCAAGCCACAATCATGGATCGAATCTCCATCACTGAATGCTTTTCTTATGTAACTAATGAAGAAGGAATTAAACAGTACGGAGAATTTAGCGCCTTTAAGATTAGAAATGCTTTTTATACTGTCTACTGCATTTGTCGATTCGAAGAGAAAGAAGAGAGCAAGCAATTATTTAAACGCTTTATTGACTCTTTTAAATATGTTGAATCATAAGAAGCTAATTTATGTCATATAGTAGCAAGAAACTTGAATCTATAAAAGATACAAAGTATCAAGAATTCCAATCTAAATTAGTGCCTAATATTCCTAAAGAAAGCATTCTTGGTATAAAATCTCCTGAACTTAAAAGAATAGCTAAAGAAATTTTTTTATCTAAAGATAGAGAAGACTTTTTAGCTAGCCTTCCTCATCATTATTATGAAGAGAATCTCATTCACTTCTTTATCATTGCTTTAATCAAAGATTTTGATGAGTGCATTAAAGAAGTTGATAAATTCCTTCCTTATGTTGATTGCTGGCCAGTGTCTGACCAAGGTTGTCCTAAAGTCTTCAAAAAGCACCACAAAGAACTTCTCGAACACGTTAAAAGATGGATTGCTTCGTCTCATATATATACCGCTAGATTTGGCTTAAGAATATTGATGAACGAATATCTTGATGATGATTTTAAAGAAGAATATCTTTCTTTAGCGGCATCTAAAAAAGGCGAAGATTATTATTTAAAGATGATGGTGGCTTGGTATTTTGCTACCGCTTTAGCCAAACAATATGATGCTACAGTTATCTATTTCGAAAATCATAAGTTAGATGACTGGGTTCATAAAAAAGCGATTCAAAAAGCACTTGAAAGTTATCGAGTAAGCGAAGAACATAAACGGTATTTAAAATCATTACGATAAAGACTATCTTTTGTAGATAGTTTTTATTATATAATGAAAGCGATATTGTTCTGGAGGATAGTATGGAATACGTTATTGAGACTCGAGGATTATGTAAAAGATTTCCTGGTAAATTAGCTCTTGACCATGTTGATATTCATGTTGAGAAAGGTGATATCTATGGTCTTATTGGTCGTAATGGAGCAGGTAAAACCACATCCATGAAGATTATGTTAGGAATGTTAAAACCTAGCGAAGGTGAAGTATATCTATTTGATGATTCTAATTTAACAAAACAAAGAAAAAGAATCGGCTCTTTGATAGAGGCTCCAGGTTTATATAAAAACGCAACCGCTTATGAGAATTTAAAACGTTTCTCTTATATCAGTGGCGGAAAAGAAATAGATATCCCAGCGTTGATTGATTTTGTGGGTTTAAGTGAAGCTAAAGATAGAAAAGTAAGCGCTTATTCTTTAGGAATGAAACAAAGACTAGGTTTAGCCATTGCTTTATTAGGAGATCCAGAAGTACTAATTTTAGATGAACCAATCAATGGCCTAGACCCCGCGGGTATTAAAGAAATAAGAGACTTAATCATTAAACTTAATAAAGAGAAAAACGTGACATTTATTATTTCTTCTCATCTTTTAGATGAGTTATGAAAAATCGCTACTAGATATGGTATTATCAATAATGGTGTATTGGTAAATGAAATCAGTGCGGAAGAATTAAATGAAAAATGTCAAAAGGCTTTAAGAATTGTTACCAATGATAATAAGAAAGCTATCGCTATTTTAAAGAAAGAAAAATATCTTGATCAATATGAAGAAAAGAATGGTGCGCTTTATCTATATTCTCATCTTGATAAGACTGCAAAAATTAATGAAACCTTGGTTAAGGAAGGCGTTGAAGTGAGCGAATTACTCCATATCAATGCTTCTATTGAGGATTATTTCATAGAAAGGTTAGGTAAATAAGATGACTAATTTATTCCGTTTACAGTTCCGTCGCTTATTTAAAAGCAAATCTTTCTATATTTTGCTCGCTATTAGTGTTCTAGCAATCATCATTTCTATTTCTTCTATTAAAGCTATTAGTAGTTTTTATCCAGATATCACAGAACCTACGAATGGCTTAACCGAACTGAAAAAAGGATTTGGTAATGGGATGCTATCTATTATTTTAGGGATTATGGTTTCTTTATTTGTCTGCGAAGACTTTATGCAAGAAACAATTAAAAATATCTATGCAAAAGGCTATTCCAGAAAAGATGTTTATATTGTCGACTATGTCGTTACATTGGTAGAGACTTGTATCATAGTTCTTCTTGATGATATCGTCTCTTTAGGTTTCGGTAGTGCCTTCTTTGGTTTAGGTACTGCTGGAAGTAACTATTTCCTATCTATATTAGCCACCTTCTTTATGGCGTTAGTCTATCATTCTATCTTCTTTGCCATCGCTATTAGTATAAGACGTAATGGTGGCTCTATTGCCATTTGCATTATTGGGCCTTTAGTTATAGAGCTTATCCTACTATTTATTGATAGTCTCATGTTTAAAGGCAAGAACACAAATGCTTCTACATATTGGATTGATGGAAGATTAACAATACTAGGTGCATATAATGTTGAACTGATTGAAATTGGTATTACATTCTTAGTGGGTGCTCTATATATCATGGCGGCTATTTTCATATCCTATTTAATTAACGAGAAGAAAGAGAGTTAATGAAAGAAAAGACAGTAAAAGACATCAATAAGCAATTACGTATTCGCTCTATTATTCTCGGAATTATTGGCTTTTTGCTTGTATTTTTTGGACTTTTAAAAAGAAATAGCTCTATTGCTGAATGGTTTACTAGAGGTATAGATAGAGGTTATTTTTATCTTATTTCATTTATTAGTAAATATATTCCTTTTTCTTTAACTGAACTATATTATGTAGCCATCATAGTAGTGGGCATCGTTTTTCTTGTTTTTATTATTAAAGCTTTAAGAAAGAACGCGATAGATATAGCAAGTAAATACTTATTAAATATCCTTATCATCGCTATTTCTACAGTGTGTTTATATAACCTCACTTTCTCTTTTGCGTATAATCGAAAAAGTGTGGATTTACCTTTTTATAAAGGGGAAGTAGAGAATAAAGAGTTTGTCGATTTATATAATTTTTACGCGGATGATTTAAATGAATGTATCGCTTCCTTAACATTTTTAGAAAACGGAGATGTTGAATCTACTTCTTTTTCCACTTTGAATAAGAAGATTGAAGAAGCTTATCACATACTAGATAATTCATCTTATTTTACGAAGCGTACAACTTATTCTAAAAGAATGCTATCTTCATTTTTATATACTGAGCTTAATATTACCGGGGTGACATTTGCCCCATTAGGTGAGGCTAATGTTAACTATATGACCCCGAACGCTGACATTCCTTTCTGTATGGCTCATGAAATAGCCCACACCAAGGGAGTAGCCAGAGAAGATGAAGCTAATCAAGTTGCGTTTTATGTTCTTTTAAATAGTGATGATCCAATATTAAGATATTCAGCTTATTCAAGTTATTTCTATCAAATTAGAATGCTTAATAACAAGATGTATCTTACTGATGAAGAATTAGAAATGCTTCATCCTATTAACAATCAATATTTTCTCACACAAAAATATATTCGTGACTTCTGGAAGTCTCATACTTTCTTTAAGGACATAGGAGATTTCTTTAATGACTTATATATTAAGTTATCTGGAGTTAAAGAAGGAACAGCCTCCTATAGCGGGGGAACTGATGTTGACTATGATAAAGAAAAAGCTCGTTTATACCCGAGCCGTTATCAGCAACTATATTTAGAAAAATATTATCGCTTAAAAGATAAATAATCTTTCTTCTTCGCTATTATCAAAATAAGTTACATGAACGATAAAACTATGTTCATCTGCTTGCTTGATATATTGATGGATAATTTCCTTTTGATGATGTTTCTTTTTAATACATTCTTTATATAAAGAGTAAATAGAAGGATTATATGTATTATCAATGGCCTCTTTTTCAAATAAAGGAGGTTTCTTTTTATCTCCATTCTCACTTCCGGCATAGATAAACAAATTACCTTTAATGAATGTGACAAACTCTAAAGCATTTCTTAATTGTGATTCATTTGTAAAAGAAGCAATTCTTTCATTATCGTGATTATCTAAACAATTAACGCGATAAGTGCCTCCATTATTTAAAGGATCTGAATTAAAAATATTGATAAATGTTTCTAGCGAACCTCTCCCTTTTAAGAAATCCGTGAAGGAGCGGAACCAAGAGTAGTTATATAAAGTATCAAAAGGAGGAATCATATCTTTGTCTTCAGTTACGGGAACATTGATACTTTTTAAATAGGAGGCAAAATCAATGGAGATAGATTCTCCGATAAAGATAACTTTTTCTCCTAAAAGTTTATGAGCTTTCTCAAAGAAAGATAAAGGAATCATACTAGCGACATCAAATCTAAAACCATCAACACCTAAATCTATCCAATATTTAAGAACATTTAATAGGTATTCCTGTGTCTCTTTTTTACTAGTTTCTAAGTCACAGATATCGCTCCAATCCCCAACCTTATTGGCGAGATGTCCGTCACGATAAAAATAATAGTCTGGATGTTCTTTAATTAAGACATTATCGTAGGAAGTATGGTTAAAAACCATATCAAGAATAACCTTCATCCCATATTCATGAACTTTATTAACTAATGATTTAAAATCCTCAAGTGTCCCATACATAGAACAAATGGAATAATAATCCTTAATAGAGTAGGGGGAGCCATATGTCCCTTTACGGTTAATTTCTCCAATCTCGTGAATGGGTAAAAGATAGACTATATCAATACCTAATTCTTTAATACGTGGTAAATCTTCTTCGACGCGTTTAAAAGTTCCTTCACTAGAATAGTTTCTTGTAAAGATTTGATAGATACATTGATTGGCTTTATTCATATCCATAAAGATTTTACAAGAATGAGTTTTCTATTGAAATAATTTGTTTACTAATGTATATTCATTAATGCGCTTTGAGCGCTTTGGGGCTATAGCTCAGCTGGGAGAGCACCTGATTTGCATTCAGGGGGTCGAGGGTTCGAGTCCCTTTAGCTCCACCAAAGTGTTATGGCTGGATAGCTCAGTTGGCTAGAGCAATCGGTTCATACCCGGTCGGTCGACGGTTCGAGTCCGCCTCCAGCTACCAAATGCAAAAAGTCGACATTTTGTTTAAAAAGCAGAATGTCGTTTTTATTTATAAAAATGGACATTGTCGAAATTAAATAAAAAAGCGCTGACTAAAATAAAATAGTGACAAAATAAAAAGAATAAACTTAGAAAAACTTAAAATATTTGTAATTTTTCCAAGATGATGCAATAATATGGTCGAGGTATTTAATATGTTATTAAAACGAGAAAAATGCTTATCAAGGATTCGACCATTCTATAACGCAGACGTCATTAAGATTTTAACAGGTTCAAGAAGAGCTGGAAAATCTAAAATTATCGAGCTAATAATTAAGGAATTGAAGGAATCAGAAGTAAAAGATAAAGACATCATTTATATCAATTTTGAAGATTTGGAATATGATGAAATTGATGACTACAAGAAACTAAATGATTATGTGCTGAAACATAAAGGAAATGGTAAGCAATACTTGTTCTTTGATGAAATACAACATGTTGCTTCTTTCGAAAAAGCTATCAACTCGTTTAGAGTTTCTTTTGATTGTTCCATTTTTATTACTGGCTCTAATTCAAAAATGCTTTCTACTGAGATTTCAACATTATTGACAGGCAGAATTATCGAATTCAATATTTATCCATTTACATTTGAAGAGTCAAATGAATATTTAAAGTTAAATCATCGTAGTGAGATTGATTTCAATAATTATCTCCGCTTAGGTGGATATCCTTTAAGATTAGAAATAAATAATGAAAAGGCTGAAAGAGATTATTTAAATGAATTGTTTGATAATATTTGTCAAAAAGATATCTTTGTTAGAGATTCCGAGATTGAAAAGAATAAATTCATTAAAATTGCAAAATATGTTTTATTAAATGCTGGATGTGATTTTAATCCGGAAAAAATATATAACTATTTAAAAACCGAAAATGGTGGTAAGGAATATTGTGCATTGAGCTCTATTTATAATTATTTAGAAAAGATGGAAATGAGTTTCCTTATTAAACCAATTTATAGATACAATATTGCTGGAAAAACGATGCTTAAATCTAATCCAAAATACTACGCAATAGATAATGGGATGAGATATATATGTTCAAACGGAAACAATTATGATAGAGGTAAGTTTCTTGAAAATGTTGTTCTACTAGAACTTCTATCTAGAGATTATGAGGTGTTTGTTGGTAAAACTTACAAAGGTGAGGTTGACTTTGTGGCTTCTAAAAATGGTAAAAAATGTTTTATACAGGTGGCCTTAACCATGGAACAACAAGAAACAATAGATAGAGAGTTTAGTGCCTTTAGTCCAATTAAAGATGGATCTCCGAAATACGTTATGTCTCTGGATCAGGTTGATATGTCTCGTGACGGCATTATTCATTTAAACATTATAGATTTTTTGCTTGGGAAGACTGATTTATATATTAGCTAATGTAGCACTTTAGTTGTCTGCACCCCAGCTTTTAGGGCAAAAAGTACCATTTTAGCAGTCAACACCCAATCGCTAATTACAGTATCGATGATAATCGGTGCTGTTTTTTTGCTTTAGTAATCTAAGAGTGTGCATTTTAGAAACTAAAATATTTATTGCCACAATTTGTCTTAATGTTATATTCTAGTTGCCAAGAGGAAGGCATTAAAAACTCCTCGAGATTGGTCGGAATAGAGACCTAAAACCTATTCGCGCGGTGGTAACGCACCTAAAAACGTTTTTTCTTAAAAAATAACAGTGCCAATGCTAATCGGTGCTGTTTTTTGTATAATAAAGATATCTGTTGTATGAAATATAAGCTATTTGCTATTCCGCTATTAACTTTTCTTTTTACTAGCTGCGCTTCTTCTAAGCCTCAAGATGAAGATAAACCCTTAATTAAGACTTTGGTTTTGGATGTTGGTTTTGCTTTTGATAGTGGTGGAGATAACACTGCTACCTTACTTTATAACGAAAGATATTATTCTTTTCCTAACGATATTAAGTTAGATGTCCCTTTAGTCGCAGGCGACCAACTATACATAAACTTTGATGGTGAATATGAAGTGATATGTGACGAATCCTATCCTTCTAGATGTGAAATTAAAGGTAAAATAGCAAGCTATAGTCTTAATGAGACATTAATACAAATGATACCCACTAGTGAACTTGTGGGTGGATATTTTTTAGATAATCAATACGTTATTCTAGATGAAGAAGGTAGATATGTTTCTTTAGATGCTTACGAAGGAAACGAATTATATATAAGCGAAAACCTCAAAAAGAAAAAAGAATACTGCCATTGCCCTGATGGAGCGACGTGTGATCCGTGTCCTATCTATGTCGCTGGCTTATACGCTTATAATCCACGTATATAATCTAATCAACTTCGTTTATATTGAAATAATGAGTAATTTTTAGTTAAGATTAATGATAGAGGTAACTAATATATGGAATTAAAAGGATCAAAAACTGAAAAGAATTTACAAACCGCTTTTGCTGGTGAATCACAAGCAAGAAATAAATACACTTATTACGCTAGTAGAGCGAAAAAAGAAGGATATGAACAAATTGCTGCGATTTTCCTAGAAACCGCGGATAACGAAAAAGAACATGCGGAACTTTGGTTTAAATATCTCCATGGTGGTGCAGTTCCAACTACTGTTGAAAATCTTAAAGATGCAGCGGATGGCGAAAACTATGAATGGACTGATATGTATAAAGAATTCGCTCAAGTTGCAAGAGAAGAAGGCTTTATGGAAATTGCCGCTAAATTTGAAATGGTGGGTAAGATTGAAGCCGAACACGAAAAGAGATATTTGAAACTTTTAGAAAACGTTAAAGGTGGTAAGGTTTATATCGCTGATGATGTGGTCGTCTGGAAATGCCGTAACTGCGGACATATTCATGTGGGTAAAGAAGCACCTAAGGTGTGCCCAACTTGTAACCACGCTCAAAGCTATTTTGAATTAAGAGCGATGAACTACTAATCAATAAATGATAATGATTAAGGCCCTTATGAACTGGTCAACGAAAAGTAGACAGTTCAAAAAAGCTCAATACCCCATGTCAGA
>CAMYVX010000007.1 GCA_947302535.1 uncultured Caryophanales bacterium | reverse complement strand
AGAAAAAAGTGGATGGGGCTTTTTTGCCCTTGTCCACTTTTATCCTAGCACTCCATGTGAGCCTCTTTTTATAGTTTTTATTAGTCGAATAATTCTGGGAAGTTTTCTTTGAAGTAATCGTAGATGACGGTATCGTGATAAACGATATCCATTTTACTTAACCAGTATTTCTTTGCTAAGGATTCGTATGTGTCACCGCTAGAGATAACTTTAGCGATTTCGTTGACGTAACTTTCCATAACTTCGTCATCATAGATATGAGCGTAGTTATTTTCGTTGGTCTTAGAGAGTTTAGCAGTATTAGCAGCTTCTAAGATTTGGACAACATAGTAAGTTCCGCCATCGGAGAATAAGATATCCTTTGCAGAAGCGATTGGATCAGTTTCATCGTGAGCTTCTGTGGTTTCAACTTTTAAGAAATATGAACCATTGATACGCGCGACATATTTATTGAAGTCACGGCTGCTATCATACTTCCAAAGATCGCCATCACGATACCAACGATCATTGCTATCATCAGTATTTAAGGCAGCAGCTACACTGACAGAGAATAAGCGGGTTTTGATTTCTTCAGAAACACTTAAGTCTCCACCTTTAATGAACCATCCCTTAGTGACGTGATTCTTTAATCTAACGTCATCAGTTTTGATTTCTTTACCAACTTCTTTGGTGTAGGAACCACTTCCGGTGAATTCGCTTTCAATAGATGTATCAGTTAAGACTGGATCATCTTTGATTTTGGAATAATCTTCCATCATTTCACCATATTCGGTACCTTTGTAATAATCTTCGCCTTCAACAGTGTCTTTAACAATAGCTTTATCAGCAACTAAGCTATCTCTAATAGCTTTTACTGTTTCATCGGTGGATGAGGCTAAGCCAACACCTTTGAAGATATTGGAGATCATATTGAAGTCGTCAATATCAACTTTATTAGTGCTTTTAGCAATCTTGGCAGCATTTGGAGCAGCAGAGATAACTTTTTCACCAACAAACTCTCTCATTAAATATTCAGCGGATGTTGGATAATTGCTATTCTTTGTTAAGGAAATAACATTAATTGCACGGGCGTATGAACGTCCAAGTGTGTTATATGTTTCTTCAAATAAGTATTGTTCTGTTAATAATGTACGATAAATAGCTGGAACAATTTCATCTTCGACATAAGTCGCATCGTATTTTTCAACCTTAGAACTATCTTCAACTTTGGTAAGGATGTCATAGTTGGATTGATAGTTATCACGGTGTAAGAAACCGGTAGCTGTAAAGATATCGTATTTATCGACATCTGGGTTGATGATTTGTGGTTCGTAAGTTTTAACATCAGAATAATCAACAACGTTCTTTAAGTCTTTGACTAAAGACATGTAGTACTTACTTTCATCAAATTTATTACGATAGGCAAATGAGGAAGAGCCAATATCGCTGTAAAGTTTTTCAGCAATACGTTTTTCAATGGTTTCCCATTTAGCGCTGACACGAGCTAATTCACGGCCATCATTGACACGATTGCCATCGTTATCTTTGGACCAATAAGCTTCGTGGGCTTCGATAAATTTCTTAGCGACTGTTGGGTTGCTAGGATTGATTTCGATATCACTAGCAGCGGCTTTTAAGGTGATGTTGACATCATCGCTACCGCCAGCTAATTTAGGAATGTAGTTGTTATATCTACCAAAGGCAGATATAGCATATTGATATAAGACCTTATTTAAAACGTCTTCTGCTAATTCACCATTACGAATGGCATCGTAGATGGTTTCCATGGAGTTGTTATAGATGTCCTCTGTTGTTTTAAGAATTGGATCATCATAATTACTTGGTTTGGCAATGACATCATCGCTACCACAAGCAGTAACACCAAATAATGTAAGGAGAGATAATAAACAAATTTTGCTTATTCTTTTATTTTTTGCCATAGTAACATGTTCCTCCTTCCTTGTATTCTTCTTCGTTATCCTTTAAGAAATCGCTGTCTTTGAAACCGACGATACATCCTTCGGGAATACGACGTTTAGCATTTTGACGTGTGGTGTTTTGGGCTTCGATTAATTCTAAGAAGGTATCCCAAACTCTTTCCATACCAGACGCTTGTTTATAGAGTTTGTCAGTTCTTTGAACTTCGATGTAGTTATCGATATTATCGATAAGTTCTTTACCAGCATCGGTTAAGTCGAAGCTGTTCTTGTTCATCTTATAAAGAACTTCATATAAACGATATTCATATGTGGAATCATAGCTCTTAATTGCATCTTTTAATTCGTCGGAACGAGATCTGTAATCAGATGTAGATGTATTCATATAATTCACATATGTGGCTTTGTTTTGACCAGCCTTGCTAGAAGACTTGTCATATTTTGGGAAGTCGGAGTCACTTGGAACGTATGTGGTGTAGTATTCTTCTAAGGACACATCATCGCCTTCACCTTTGTTAAAGTCTAAAACGGATTTTTGGATAATCATTAAATGGATTCCGTAAGTGGAACGAACACCAATGATTGGGTTTTTGTTTTCATCGCATAAGACTTTGAAATCAGTAGCGCTAGAGCCAATAATTCCTAATTCTTTAGCGGAAACAAATCTTGGGCCAACAGTTAAGGAACCAGAAGCAATGTAACCTTCGTAATCAGCGGAGGTTTGGTTCTTCACGATTGTGGTCTCGGAAACTCTCTTATTATCAGTGATAATAAATGG
The DNA here is from genome assembly GCA_947302535.1 of uncultured Caryophanales bacterium. Taxonomy (GTDB): domain Bacteria; phylum Bacillota_I; class Bacilli_A; order RFN20; family CAG-826; genus CAMYVX01. Next base: position 52,426 of record CAMYVX010000007.1, on the reverse strand, counting down.
GTTGTGACGGTTTAAGTATTTATTCCAAAGAATATTTCTTGGGAAGATTTGTTCTTTACCATCAGAAACGTCATAACCAGCTTCATCTTCTTCGGTTTCAGCGTAATCCGCTAAATCTTCAAAGACAGAATAAGGAACTCTGGTTAAGCCAGCAATGCTTGTGCCAGATTTGTCATCTGCTGGAGCAAAGGCACTGGATTTAACAAAGTTAGAAACTACTGTAGAAATACCTAAAGAATCTCTAACAACATCGTTTCCTTTGGAATCTTCGGTTTTGACGTCTTTATTCGCACCAAACATAGTATCAAATGCATAGATACCGAGTTGGAACTCATTGACCATTTGTAATTTTCCATCATCAGAAACACTGTTTGTCATAATGCCGACATCACCGAATTTAGAGGCACTGCCATCATCGGATTCAGCTTTGGCAACATCACCAAATGTTTCTTTGCCGCCTGCTAAACGAATAGCAACACGGGATAACTTTTTAGCGTTATCTTCAGAAATGGTATCAACACTGTATTCGCTACCACTTCCAGAGGTATTAACTAAAATGTGACGGATGTGATATGGCATTTTGCTATTGATTTTTCCACCGATATAATCATCTTCGGAAACTTCGTAAGCTTTGCCTTCATCGGTAACACCAATATATTCTTTGGTTAAGTTATCTTTGTTGGCTTCATAATACCAATCTTCAGCAGCTTCTTTTTCACCTTCATAAATGAAGTGTTCTAATAATTCTTTCTCGGATTCAACACCATATGATTCCAAGATATTATTCCAGGCTGTTTTGTAGGATTCGCTGCTGTCTTCAGCCTTTTGTTTTTCATCACTAACTCTGTCTTCGGCTTCTTGTTTGATAGTGGCATAAGATTTCTTCTTAGCGAGATCACTATCATCTTTACTGAATTCGTTACGGATCATGACTTCTAAGATTTGGTCATAGAACTTGGTGATGTTGTCAGTGGTTTGATATTCAGCATACATGTCGTCAGTCACAATATCATATGTGGCTCCATCATATCCTTTGAAAGATAAGATACTTGTATCGCTGGATTTAACACTTGAACATGAGGACATTCCCAAGGCGGCAACGAACGAAGCAACTAGACTAATTGATAGTTTACTTTTTTTCATGTTTACTCTCCTTTTTTGAAATACAGCGTTAATATTCTAAATATTATTGAAATTTAATGCAACTATTTTTCGCACGGAAGTGTCCACGAGGGCGAGCAAGCCTATGTAGCATTTTAAAAAATTATCATATCAATTGATTATGCATAAAGGGGCATTTAAAATAATTGAGATTTGAGAAGGTAGACACTATGGCACTAATTAAGATTAATGATTTACACGCCGAAGTCGAAGGAAAAGAAATTCTTAAAGGAATTAATCTATCTTTTGAAACAGGTGAAGTGGTTGCTTTACTAGGTCCTAATGGGCATGGCAAATCCACTCTATTAAATGTATTGATGGGACATCCGAAATACAAAGTTACCGAAGGTAGTATTTATTATAATGATATAGATGTCTTATCTTTGTCCATTGATGAAAGAGCGAGATTAGGTCTATTTCTAGCTATGCAAAATCCTCCAGAAGTACCAGGAGTTAATAATGCTGACTTTTTAAGAGCGGCGATTAATACTAGAAGCGAAAAGAAAGTATCTACTTATCAATTCTATAAAACATTGGATTCCGCGACTAAGGAAGTTAAGGTTCCTTTTGATTTGGCTACTAGAAATTTAAATGAAGGTTTTTCTGGTGGAGAAAAGAAAAGAAATGAAATTTTACAAATGCTTCTTTTAAATCCTGAATTTGTTTTACTTGATGAAATTGATTCAGGTTTAGATGTCGACGCTATTCAAGTAGTGAGCGATGTCATCAATAAAGTCAAAGGTGAATCGAAAGGATTCCTCGTTATTTCTCATTATGCTCGTTTGTTTGATCTCATTCATCCATCTCGTGCTGTAGTGATGATTAATGGTCGTATCGTTTTAGAAGGTGATAGTTCCTTAATTAAACGCATCGATGAAAACGGATATGAGTTTATTAGAAGCGAGCTTGGAATAAATATTGAAAAAGAAGAGACGTATATGAATAAAGTCTCTATTGGAAGTTGTGCAGTTAAAGAAAGTATTAAGTAAAATGTCGATAGCTTTTGAAAGTAGAAACATAAATAGAAATAAAGAACGAGTTTTGACCCATCTCTCTATAAAAGACAAAAAGAGAAATGAAATCAAGATTTTTTCTGGTGAAAATATTGACCTACTTTTATTGGATGTTGCAAATGATAAAGTTGTTGATATTGAATTAGAAAAAGACTCGAATTTATCTTTAGCGGTGCTAGCTAAAAATAATATTAATAATGTAGAAATAAACGCAAAAGTTGGTCGAAACTCTCATATTTCTTTATTTTTCGCAGATTTCTCTTTTGGGAATAATAAAGTTAAGGTTACTGTTGATTTAAATGAAGAACGAGCAAGTTGTGATTGGCATTTATCCTCTTTATCCGCAAAAGAAGATGATAAAGAATTCTCTATTTTTATTAATCATAATCACCCCTTAACATTTGCTCGAAGTGATAATTATGGTGTTTGTAAAGATAAAGCTAGACTTGTATTCTCTGGCACATCCTCTATATATAAAGGAAATAAGAAGAGTGAAACTTATCAAAACGCTAAAATAATGGTGTTTGATGAAGATAGCATTGCTGTTGCTAAGCCCATTCTTAAGATAGACGAGAATGATCTATTGGCCTCGCACTCTGCTGTAGTGGGTAAGATCAATGATGAACATTTATTCTATTTAACTTCTCGTGGCCTTAATGAAGCTCAAGCTAAAGAATTAATTACTTTTGGCTATCTTAAACCAATATTAATTGGTTTTAATGATAATAATATCAAAAATGAAATTGAGAATTTAATCGAAGGAAAAATGTAATATGGCCTACGATGTTTATAAAATCAGGGAACTGTTCCCTATGCTTAGAAAAGATAAAACAATGCAAGGTAAACCTCTTGTATTCCTTGACAATGCATCAACCACTTTTAAACCTAGATCAGTTATAGATGCATGCTCTTCTTATTATGAAGAACATAATTCAAACTCTCATAGAGGAGATTATGATTTAGCGTATGACGCTGATATGATGGTTCAAAAGACTCGTGATACTATTGCTAAATTTTTAAACTGTGATTCACGCGAAGTTGTTTTCACGAGTGGCGATACTCAAGCTTTAAATCTTTTGGCGTATGGTTACGCTTTGAAGTTTCTTAAGGAAGGGGATGAAATTCTTCTTTCTATTGAAGAACATGCTTCAAATCTACTTCCTTGGTTTAAAGTAGCTCAATTAACTAAGGCCAAAGTTTCTTATATTCCCTTGAATAAATATGGGCAAATTACGGTTCAAAACCTTAAAAAAGCACTTTCTTCAAAGACTAAAATTGTTTCAGTTGCCCATGTTAGTAACGTCTTAGGGTACACTGTTGATATTAAAGAATTTGCCAAAATCGCCCATCAATTTGGAGCAGTAATGGTGGTGGATGGAGCTCAATCAGTCCCACACAGCAAGATTGATTTCAAAGATTTAGACATTGACTTTTTAACTTTTTCCGCCCATAAGATGTGCGGGCCAACAGGTATTGGCTGTTTAATTGGTAAATATGACCTTCTCGATAGGATGGATTCTTTCTCACTTGGTGGTGGTATGAACGTGACGTTCCATAAAGATGCCACTATAGAATATCTTAACCCACCCAGCAAGTTTGAAGGAGGAACTTTAAACCTCAGTGGTATTTATGGTTTTAAAGCTGCAGTTGAGTTTTTAATGGACTTAGGTATGGACAATATTCATGCTCATGAAGTTGAATTACAAGAATACGCATTAAAAAGATTAAAAGGATATAAAAACATTTATATTTATAATGCTCATGCTCGCGGTGGGATTATAACTTTTAATATTGAAGGAGTCTTTTCTCAAGACGAAGCAACACTATTTAATCATAAAGGGATTGCTATTCGTTCCGGTTTACACTGTGCAAAGATGTTGCCTGAATTTTTAGGTGTTCCATCTACTTGTCGCGCGTCCTTTTATTTATATACAACAAAAGAAGAAGTTGATGCATTTGTGGATGCATTGATTAATGGAGGTGACATTCTCGATGCCTATTTCTCTTGATAACAATATGATGAGAGCAATCATCATGGATCATTACTCAAATCCTAACAATAAACATCAACCGCTAAATGACCAATTTGTTAAAATTCATATGCATTCTGACAATTGTATCGACGATTTAGACATTTTTTTGCTTGTTAAAAACGGTGTAGTTGAAGATGCTTGCTTCGATGGAATTGGTTGTACAATCTCGACAGCCTCTACCGATATTATGTGTGATTTATTTAAAGGAAAGAGCATTAAAGAAGCGCTTTATATTATTGAACAATATCAAAAAATGGTTCATGAAGAAGAATTCGATGCTGAAGTTTTAGATGAAGCATTAGCCTTTATTAATACAAGCAAACAAGCTGCGAGAATTAGATGCGCAACTATTGGCTTTAATGCCGCTGAAATGATCCTGAAAGGTAAATAATATGGCCAAGGAAGATATAAAATTTCAAGAAGATTATAAATATGGCTTTAAGGATAAAGATATATCTATCATTAATACCGGAAAAGGTTTAAATGAAGAAGTTGTAAGGACAATATCCGCTCTTAAAAACGAGCCTGAATGGATGCTTGAATATCGTTTAAAGGCACTCAAAGCTTTTAAGGCTTTACCCTTACCTAAGTTTGGTCCAGATTTAACCTCTTTAGATTTTGATTCTTATACTTATTTTACTCGTCCAAGCTCTAAAGAAGCCCAATCTTGGAATGATGTTCCTGAAACAATTAAAAATACATTTAATAAACTTGGTATCCCTGAAGCTGAACAAAAATATTTAGCTGGTGTTTCAACTCAATATGAATCTGAAGTTGTTTACCATAACATGCTTAAAGAAGTTGAGGAGAAAGGCGTTATCTTTCTTTCTACTGACTCTGCCTTAAAATTTTGTCCTGACTTATTTAAGAAATATTTTGGTAGTGTGATACCTGTTGCTGATAATAAGTTTTCTGCTTTAAATGGCGCGGTTTGGTCTGGTGGAAGTTTTATTTATGTTCCTAAAGGCGTTCATTTAGAAAAGCCATTACAAAGTTATTTCCGTATAAATAATGAAAAATCAGGGCAATTTGAAAGAACTTTAATCATTGTGGATGAGGGTGCTGATGTTCATTATGTTGAAGGATGTACCGCTCCAACTTATTCTAAAGAATCATTACATGCTGCAGTCGTGGAAATTATTGTTTTAAAGGGTGGCAAATGCCGCTATTCAACAGTTCAAAACTGGTCAACAAATATTGTTAATTTAGTAACAAAACGCGCTGTTTGTTTTGAAGATGCACAAATGGAATGGATTGACGGTAATATCGGTAGTATGGTCAATATGAAATACCCAGCCTGCATTTTAAAAGGAGAAGGCGCAAAAGGAACTTGTATCTCTATTGCTGTTGCGGGCAAGGATCAGATTCAAGATGCTGGTGCTCGTATGATTCATGAGGCAAATAATACAACTAGCACAATTATATCTAAATCAATTGTTAAAAATGGTGGTATTGCTAATTATAGAGGAACAGTAAGACACCATCATGCTGCCAAGAATTGTCGCAGCCATGTCGAATGCGACACTTTAATTCTTGATGATATATCACGAAGTGATACTATTCCAAATAACGAAGTAAGAAATAATTCTTCTTATATTGAACATGAAGCTACAGTAAGTAAGATTAGTGAAGAACAATTATTCTATTTAATGAGTCGTGGAATATCTGAAAAAGAGGCAACCCAAATGATTGTTATGGGCTTTATTGAGCCATTCTCTAAAGAACTTCCTATGGAATATGCTGTAGAATTAAATCAACTTATCAAAATGGATATGGAAGGTAGTGTTGGTTAATGAAAGAATATGATGTCATTGTTGTTGGTGGTGGTCATGCAGGCTTAGAAGCCGCTTTTGCTAGTGCTCACAAAGGACACTCTACTCTTTTAATTACGTTAAATATTAATCTCGTTGGTAATATGCCCTGCAATCCTTCTATTGGGGGATCTGCTAAAGGCATTGTCGTTCGTGAAATTGACGCCCTTGGTGGTATGATGGGTAAGTTTGCAGATCATCATTATCTACAAATGAAGATGCTTAATACCGGAAAAGGTCCAGGTGTTCAATGTTTAAGAGCCCAACAAGATAAGATCGAATACCCTGCATATATTAAGTCAATTGTTTTAAAAACTGAGAATCTTGATGTTGTTGAAGATATGGTTATTTCCCTACTTCATGATGATAAACATGTTTTTGGCGTTAAAACTAAAAAAGGGAATGAATACCTTTCTAAAGCTGTCATTTTAACAACCGGAACATATATGGAAAGTAAAATATTCCGTGGAAAAGTTGTTAAAGAAGAGGGTCCTGATGGAGAACCACCTTCTTTAGGTCTATCTCCTTACCTACGTTCTATGGGTATTAAGACCTATCGATTAAAAACTGGTACTCCACCAAGAATTAAAAGAGATAGTATTGATTTCACTAAGGCAAGCATTCAACCAGGTACTAAAGGCCATCTTGCTTTTTCATATGAAACAACTACGTTTATTCCAGTAGAAGAACAAGTTCCTTGCTATTTAATTTATACAACTCCTAAAACTCACGAAATAATTCGTGAACATTTATCTGAATCAGCAGTATTTAATGGAAGTATTGTGGGGACAGGCCCTAGATATTGTCCTTCTATCGAAAGCAAAATTCTTAATTTTGCTGATAAAGAAAGACATCAACTGTTTTTGGAGCCTGAATCTCGTGATACCGATTCAATCTATGTTCAAGGTTTTTCAACATCAATGCCAGTAGAAGTTCAAGAAGAAATGGTTAGGTCACTTCCTGGATTTGAAAATGCTGTATTTTTAAAATACGCTTACGCGATTGAATATGACGCAATTATTACCGAAGAATATGGTCCTACTTTAGAGATTAAAAAATGGCCAGGTCTATATATTGCTGGGCAAATATGTGGAACATCGGGATACGAAGAAGCCGCAGGCTTAGGTTTATTGGCCGGCATCAATGCTTGCTTGAAGATTGAAGGAAAAGAACCTCTCATTTTAAGAAGAGATCAATCCTATATTGGCGTTATGATTGATGACTTAGTAACTAAGGGCACCGAGGAGCCATATAGACTTATGTCTTCAAGGGCGGAATTCCGTTTATTGATGAGACATGATAACGCAGACTTAAGATTAACGGAAATAGGTTATAAAATAGGTTTAATTTCTAACAAAAGATATGAACAATTTATCATCAAAAAGAAAAACATCGAATTTATCATGTCGGTTTTAGAAAAGACTTATATTGGAAACAAAAAAGGAGTTAAAGACTATCTTCATTCTTTGGGTTATGATGATCTTAAAGGTGGAGTTTTAGCCATTGATTTATTAAAGCGTCCTTATATCAAATTTAGTGAAATTCAAAAGTTTATTCCCGAAATTGCTGGAATTTTGCTTGATGAGGAGTCAAATGAAGAGATTGAAATCAAATCCAAATACGAGGGCTATATAGTTAAACAGATTCGTGAAGCTGAGAACATGATTAAGATTGAAGAAATGAAAATTCCCGAATCTTTTGATTATTTAAATATGAATGGATTGGCTCTTGAAGCTCGTGAAAAACTTAATAGGATTAGACCTTTAACTATTGGGCAGGCCTCACGTATTTCCGGGGTTAATCCAAGCGATGTTAGTATATTGATTTTTAATGTGAGAAAGCACCTTAATCATGAATAAAGAAGAGTTCGTTAATTTATTTGCTAAATATCATATTTCTATTTCTTCTTTGACCTATGAGGAACTACTTTCTTTTATGCGTAAGACTTTAGAAGTTAATGAAACATTTAATCTTACCGCGATAAAAGATGAGAACTCCTTCATTGAAAAAATGCTCCTTGATAGCGGATTGGTCCTTTCTTCAATTGACTTAAGCAATAAAAAAGTTATTGATGTTGGAACTGGAGCCGGTTTCCCTGGCTTAGTTTTATATATATTAAATAAGGATATTAAGATGACTCTTTTAGATAGCACCTCTAAAAAGATTAATCATCTTAAGGATTATTGCGAAGTAAAAGGATATAAAGTTGAGACGATTTGTGATAGAGCTGAAAATTATGCTTCAAAACATAAAGAAGTATACGATTACGCTTTAGCCCGTGCCGTTGCTCCTTTAAGAGTTTTACTTGAAATTATTATTCCTTTAGTAAAAGTAAATGGCCATTTTATTGCTTTGAAAGGTCCGGGATATGAAGAAGAAATTATGGAATCTTCCAAGGCATTTAAGAGATTAGATTGTGAAGTAGATAAGGTCGATTCTTATACACTTCCAAATGGAGAACAAAGATTTTTAATCTTTATTAAGAAAAATAAGACCACAAATAAAAAGTATCCTCGTGAATATAAATTGATTAAAGAGCTTCCTTTGTAGGAAGTTTTCTTTATGTCTTTATCTTTTTGTTGTAAAATGTTTCACGAGGAACATTCTATATGGGAAAAATTATTGCAATCGCTAATCAAAAAGGCGGGGTTGGAAAAACCACAACTGCGATAAATCTATCAGCAGCTTTAGCGCATTATAATCGTCGCGTTTTATTAGTGGACTTAGATCCACAAGGTAATTCATCTCGAGGTATGGGAGTGGATATTACTTTAATTAACAAAAGCGTTTTCGATGTTTTAATCGGCGGAGCCGATATTAACTCTGTGATTCGTAAAACTAATGTGAAGAATATGTCGTTACTTCCTGCTAAGTTACTTCTTGCTTCTGTTGACAGCTTTGTTTCTGGGCAAAAAGAGCCTTTCTTATTATTGAAGAATGCCTTGCTAAGTATAACTAAAGAGTTTGATTACATTATTATTGATTGCCCACCTAGCTTAGGGTTACTTACTGTTAATTCTTTGGTGGCCGCGAATTCAGTATTAATTCCTGTTCAATGCGAATATTTCGCTATGGAAGCAGTTGCCCAGATATTAGCCTCTATTTCTCGTATTCAACAAAGTCATAATCCCACATTACAAATTGAAGGTTTCCTTATGACTATGTACGACTCAAAGAGTCGTTTAGCGACAGAAATTACAATGCAGATTCGTTCCTTGTTTAAGGAGAACACTTTCCTTTGTCAAATTCCTAGAAATATTTCCGTTCCTGAAAGTAATGCCCGTGGTATACCAGTTACTGTATATCGTCCTACAAGCGCAGGAGCCTTAGCTTATTTTGCTTTAGCTAAGGAAGTTATTGATCATGAAAGATAATAAAGACAAACTTCTACGTTCATCTTTATCGACTTTATTAAAGAGATTTTCGGATACTGATTTAATCTCTTCTTTAGACAAGCAATATAATTCCACCGCTCCTGGATATATTCACATCTATCAAATTGATGATAACCACGTTTTAAAAAAAGCTCGTATTAATGACAAACGCTTATCCGAAGTTATGGTTAATATATCTGAAAAAGGTGTAAATACACCTTTGTTTATCATGGCCAACGAAGATCGCTACGAAGTACTTTATCCTCGTATCGTTTATATGGCGGCTAAAAAGCTTAAATGGGATTGTTTACCTTGCATCGTTATCGATATTAATGAAGAAGATATGCTTGTGTTCTTAGCGACTAGACTTAGAGACACAAAAGGAAGCAATATCATTGAGTTATCTTTAATCTTAAATAGATTAGCAAAGAAGTTTAAATACCGTCAAAAAGAGATTGCGGAGATGATGAATCAATCTCGTTCACAGATTACCAATATTATGCGTTTAATTAAAATGCCTGAATGGGTATTACGCGATATAGCCGATGAGAATATCTCTTTTGGCCATGCTCGTGCTTTATCTACTCTTGAAGAAGAAGATATTGTTTACTTTGTAAATCTTATTAAGGAAAAGAATATCTCTGTAAGAGAACTTGAAAGGCTCGTTAAGAATTTTAAAAAGAAAGATGACGATAAAATCAGTAAGTATTCATTAAGAATAAAAGGAAACGAGGTAACACTAACTTTTAATAATCAAAAAGATAAAGAAGATTTTCTTAAATCTTTAAAATAATCAGTTTATAATTAATGTACTTCAGGGCAACGTGAAAATCGTGACCGGCGGTATACCCCGCGAGCCTTAATGGCAGGAACTTGTGAGATTCAAGTGGCGACAGTAAAGTCTGGATGAAAGAAGAAATGTAATTATTATGGCCCTGGATAATGAGGGCTTTTTATATGGAAGGTTTTGATTTATCTAGATTCATCTTTGCAAGTCTAATAGCGATTTTAATTTTGACTTTTGCTTATACTCATTCTCAAGGCAAAAAAAGAGTCTTTTCTGCTAAATTTTTGGTAAGAAGTGCCATTTTTGCGGCTTTTTCCATTATTTTGTATATTGTTCCGATATTCAATATTCCGCTTCCCATTTTCCCTAGTTTCTTAAAACTTCACTTTGATGAGATCCCTATTTTTATCGCAGGATTTGCTTATGGTCCTATGTCTGCTGTCTTTATTTTGATGGTGAAGACATTAGTGAAATTACCATTAACAATCACTTTTGGTGTTGGTGAATTAGCGGATCTTATTTATTCATTAGCATTTATTCTTCCTGCTTGTTTTATCTATCGCAAGCATCATTCTATTAAAGGAGCGCTTATCGCTTTCCTTGTGGGAATGGTTTTCCAATTACTTGCTTCCACCTTCATCACAACATTTATTATTTTAGGTTTCTACATGAACGTTATGGGTATGAGCGAAGAAATGCTTTTAGGAGCATGCCAAGCTGTTAATCCAGCGGTTACAAATTTAACATGGCCATTCTTCTTTATTATCTCTTTACCGTTTAACGCGATAAAAGACATAGCGGTCATAGTATTAACGTTTATTTTATATAAACGACTTCATCTTATAATTGATAAAATCAAAGTTAATGAGGCATAAAAAAACCAGGGATAATTCAACCTGGTTTTTCATTATAACTATTCCGCTAGGGAAATTGCACTAACAGGGCACACGCCAACGGCTTCTTCTTCGCCTTCTCCAGAAATGAGTTCTGCTAATCCGTCATCACCGATAGTGATATCATCAGGATAAGTACCAGCGCAGCAGCCGCAACCAATGCATTGTGATTTATCGATTCTTAATTTTTTCTTTGCCATCGATACAGCCTCCTTGTTATTTACGAAAATTATATATTCAGTATCTTCTATTTGCAAACCTTTATCATAAAAATGATTTTTTTCGTAAAAATATATTTTTCTCTATGATATGACTTTTATTTGTAGTAGACTTTTCAAAGAAAAAGGAGGAGTTATGGCTAACACTCGCATAGAAAAGTACAAAATCTATCGTGAATCCATAATCAATGGCGGTGCTTCTAATTTTGAAACCCCCAAAAAATCCCTTCCTGAATCAAAAAACTTATCTTTAAACACCACTTCATCGTTGCCCCTTGAACAAGTTATGGGGACCTATCAAAAGCAAAACGAAACCGAAGTGGCTTTTTTAAAAAAGAGAAAGCAAAAACAGCTACTTAAATATTCTTTGTTTGGTCTTCTTGGAGCTGTTGTTATCTTCCTCTTAGTATTTTTACTAATCAAAGCGTTAAATTAGGAGAACGATGTTATGAGAGTTGTTGTTGCCATTGATGGTCCGGCCGCTGCTGGAAAATCTACTGTCGCTAAAAGAGTAGCGGAAATTAAAGGATATACTTATATCGATACTGGAGCTATGTATCGTGCTTTTACTTGGTACTGTTTACAAAAAGGTGTTGACTGCCAAGATGAAAAAGCTTGTGTAGCTTTAATTCCTGAAGTAAAGATTGAATTAAAACCAGGGCACGTGGTCTTATGTAATGGTATTGATGTTTCTACTGACATTAGACAAACTAATGTTTCTGCAAATGTTTCCTATATTGCTTCTTATAAAGATATCCGTTTAGCCTTAGTTGATTTACAACGTAAAATGGCAGAATCATCCTCTGTTATTATGGATGGAAGAGATATCGGAACTTATGTTCTTCCTAATGCTGATGTGAAAATTTATCAAATTGCTTCCGTTGAAACACGTGCTGTAAGAAGATATGAAGAGAATCTCTCTAAAGGCATCGCCTGTACTTTAGAAGAAATTGAAGATGATGTAAGAAAAAGAGACTATATCGATTCTCATAGAGAATTCTCCCCTCTTAAGCCCGCTCCTGATTCCATACTTTTAGACACTTCATTTATGAGTATTGAAGAAGTTGTTAATGCTGTTATTGAAAAAATAGATAACAAAATTAAGGAGAAGAATCTTGGCTAAACCTGTTGTTGCTATTGTCGGAAGTCCAAACGTTGGTAAATCAACGATTTTTAATCGTTTATTGGGACAAAGACACGCTATCGTAGATGATGAAGCCGGGATTACTCGCGATCGCTTATATGCTGATTGCCATTGGTTATCCCATCATTTTGCCTTGATCGATACTGGTGGTATTGAATTAGAACAAAGACCTTTCCAAGAACAAATAAGAATGCAAGCTGAGATCGCTATTGATGAAGCGGATGTTATTGTCTTTGTGACCGATGTTCGTTTAGGTGTGAGCAATGACGACCGCTTAGTTTCTCGCTTATTATATAAAGTTAAAAAACCAGTCATTCTTGTTGTCAATAAAGTTGATGAATCTTCCTATGTAGCGGATGCTCAAGAGTTTTATTCACTTGGTTTAGGTGAACCTATTCTTGTTTCTGGTTCTCACGGCATCGGTATCGGTGATTTATTGAACAAAATTGTGTCTTATTTTCCAAAACAAGAAGAAGAGAAAGAAAGCGAAAAGATTACCTTCTGTTTGATTGGCCGTCCTAACGTTGGAAAGTCCTCATTAGCCAATGCTTTATTGAACCAAGAAAGAGTTATTGTTTCCAACATCTCTGGAACGACTAGAGATTCAATTGATACCCCATTTACTAAAGATGGAAATGAGTATGTTGTTATTGATACAGCAGGTTTAAAAAAACGTGGTAAAATTTATGAATCAATTGACAAATATTCCGCAATAAGGGCCTTAAAAGCCATTGAAAGAAGCGAAATTGTGCTTTTATTAATTGATGGAAATCAAGGAATTACCGAGCAAGATAAGCACGTAATTCAATACGCTACAGACCTTTGTAAAGCTGTTATCATCGTGGTTAATAAATGGGACATAGTGGACAAAGATACTAACTCGATGTCGAACTTCACAAAACAAATAAGAAACGAATATAAGTTCTTAGATTATGCGCCCATTTGCTTTGTGTCAGCGAAAACAAAAGCTCGTATAAATACTATTTTCGAAGCCTTACAAAATGTTCATACAGCCTATCACACTCGTATTAAAACAAGTTTGTTAAATCAAGTTATTCAAGATGCACAAATGATGAACTTGGCTCCTGACTTTAACGGAGGAAGATTAAAGATTCTATATGCTTCCCAAGTTGATAGCGCTCCTCCCACAATTGCATTATTTGTAAATAATCCAAACTTTATGCATTTCTCTTATCAACGCTACTTGGAAAATAGATTAAGAGAAACATTCAATTTTGATGGCACTCCATTAAGAATCGTTCTTAAACAAAGAAACAGCAAATAATCAAAAACTGCAACAAAATATCGCATTTTAATATCAAGAATGATGAATTTAATAGAATGATTCAGTTATTTTCTTTACCATATTGTATTGGAGGGCTCAGCCATGAAAAAATTTAATAAAAATGAAATTATTGAAGTTGTTGCCGAAAAAGAACATCTTTCTAAAAAAGAAGTAAAAGCCACTGTTGACTGCTTATTCGATTTAATGAGAGAATCTCTACTTGACGGTCAAGAAGTTGTTATTACAAATTTTGGTTCCTTCGTTATTAAAGAACGCAAAACCAGAAAGGGTACACACCCTAAGAAACACACACCATTAGAAATTAAAGGTGGTAAAACAATCGTCTTCAAACCTTCTGTTGCTCTTAAAGAAGACATCAGAAAATAAGGAAATATTCACGAAGAGAAAAAGCGGATTACATCCGTTTTTTTTCGATATATCTTGATAATTGTGTATTTATTACTATAATGTAATCAGTAAATTTATTTGCAAAGGAGAAAATATGAAATCAATTAAATTTATTCCCGTTGCTATCTTGACAGCTCTATTAGCGTCCTGTGGCTCGAGTAAACCAAAGTTTGCCGATAAAGGTAACGTTGTTCAATCCGGAACTCAATTTGCTACTTCCTTGTCTGCTGCTATGTTAGGTAACCAATATTTCATGGAAAACACTAGTGGTGTTATTTCCCCAATGACAAGCAAAGTTGGTGAAACAAAGTCTAGTTCCAGCGTTAAAACTACAATCAAGAGAACAGTTGAAGGCAAAGAAAAGAAAATCATTACTGTTGAAGCCAGCGAATCAGAAAAGGGTAGCTACAAATATGATTCCGCCAATTTAAGAGCTTCTTCTGAAACTTCTGACACAAAGAAGAACTCTGTTGATGAACCAAATGGTAGCGATTCTCGCAGTGTTAAGTCATCCACTGATTACACTCTTCAAAGTGGTGTTTGGAATTCCATTCAATGCCTTATTGCATATGACAATGATTTAAAAACTGGTAGCCCAATTGCTCAAATAACTGCTGAACAACCATTAAATCTCATTTTCAGTTCTTATATTAAGGGTCTTGGCGCTCAAAATTTAAGCCAAGGTTTCGATGGTGCAAGCCAATACATTAACTATGTTATCCATCAACAATCTGGCTCACCAATCATCATTGATGGTACAACATTAACTGTTACCTTATATGAAAACGCTGGTAAAGTCTTCACTGTTGAAGCCGCTGTCAACTACAGCAAAGCTAACGAGTACTATATGGATTCTCAAACCACAACAGCTACTTACCAAATCGATTTAACTTCTGGTGCCGAAGCTGCTAGATATAGCATTGTTACCGAAGGTACACGTAGTGTTTTCAAGGATGGCACAATGTCCGATCCTGTGTCTGGCTATTCTTATTCCGCATTTGCTAACGACAAGATTGAATTCAAAGCTGAACAATATTACGAATTCTCAGTCAAGGATAAAGACGCCACAGTCAAAGAAGTCAAGGCTGCTGACTACAAATTACCTACAGTTGCTTAATTTAAGTAATTAGGAATATAAGAGCACGGTTCGCCGTGTTCTTTTTTAATTTAAAAAAGTTCTATATAATGTATTCATGAGCAAAATTGATTCATTCTTAAAATTAGCGGATTTATTTGAAAAGAATAACCATCACCTTTATCTAGTTGGTGGTACGGTTAGAGATCATCTTTCCGCCATACCATTAACAGATATGGACGCTGTGAGCGATGCCACCCCTGAGGAGATGAAAGAATTCTTAAAAGAATATAAGGCAGATTTTACTTTTGCCAGAATGGGGTCTGTTAAATTATTTTTTGATGACGTAAAGTTTGATATCGTAACATTAAGAAAAGAAAGTGGGTACGATGACCATCGTCATCCTAAGACTATCAAGTTTATTAAATCTAAACGTGTTGATTCTAGAAGACGTGATTTTACACTTAATGCGATGTATTTATCTAGTGCTCTTCAAATTATTGATTACCATCACGGACAAAGAGATTTAAAAGCAAATAAACTAAGAATGATTGGGAATTGCCGTAAAAGATTTAATGAAGATCCATTAAGAATTATTCGCGCTATTAGGTTCTCTTTAACCTATGGATATTCTTATGATAAGAAGCTAGAGAAAGCTATGAAACGCTATTCTTATTTAGTAAATGAATTAAACGAAGAGAAGATAAAAGAAGAAATTAGGAAGATGAAAAATATCAATGAAGAAGATATTAAAAAAAGTTTTTCCTTATTTAATATTAAATATCCTTTAAAAATGATAAAGTAATAACACTATGTATATTGAAGCGGTTGATTTTCGTTACTTGTTATTAGAAAACTATAAGTCATTAAAACTTAATGAACAAGAAGTGACTACTATTTTAATGATTGATCATTTTATCAATATGGGTAATCCATTTATTACCGCGGATTTATTGTCGCTCAAGATGTCTCTTAGTGTTAAAGATATCGATAAGATATTAGCTAACTTGTTGGTAAGAGGACATATTGAATATATTTCTAAAGGCAAAGAAACAATTACCACTTTAGATCCTTTAAAGAATCGCTTGTTCCGCCAATTCCAAATCAATGCTTCTAAGGAAGAAGCAAGAAACGCAAAAGAAAAGATGGAAGAATCTTTGTTTAACATATATGGCGAATTTGAAAAATTATTAAATCGTCCTTTAGCGCCAGTAGAGATTAATAAGATTGGTGAATGGATTGACCATGGATTTACTGACGAAGAAATTATCAATGCATTAAAAGAAGCTCTTTCCAAAGGAAAGAAAACACTTCGTTCTGTCGATAAAGTTTTATTGTCTTGGGAGACGAGAGAAGACATTGAAAAAGAAGGAGTCTCCCCTTTAAGAGATGACTGGAGAAATAATTTAGAAGAAACAATTAAAATCGCTCAAACCCCATGGCTCGATATCATCGATGAAGACAAAAAGAAAAAGTGAGTGTATTAATACACTTTTACCATATTTAGACGAGATCTTACCTTTCGCTAGTTGCGAACTTTTTTATAATAAAGATTATGAATTAATGATTGCCGTGATGTTAAGTGCTCAAACAACGGATGCTAGTGTGAATAAGGTAACACCAATTCTTTTCAAGAAATACCCAACTATAGAAGCAATCGCTAATGCTGATATTAAGGATGTCGAAGACATAATTCATTCTATTGGCTTATATAAAAATAAAGCTACTAATTTAGTTTTAGCTTGTCAAAAAGTTCTTCGGGATTATGGTGGTGCTTTACCAAGTGATAAGGATGCTTTACAAACCCTACCTGGTATTGGAAACAAATCCGCTGGAGTGATACGCGCGGAGGCGTTTCATATTCCTGATTTACCAGTTGATACCCATATTCTCAGAATATCTAAACGTCTTGGATTAGTTAAAGATAGTAATGGGCCGTTAGAAACAGAATTAACTCTTAAAAAACTAATAGCGGAAGATAGATGGATTAAAACCCATCACCAGTTAATTCATTTTGGCCGCTATCATTGTTTAGCAAGAAACCCTCACTGTGAGGGCTGCAAGATGAAAGCATTTTGTAAAAACTTCCACAATTAGTGGAAGTATTTTTTTTCAACAGCGGGAAGATAATCAATTGGTGGATTATATCCTTGTTTTAATAAGACCCCTTCTTTTAAGAAGATGTCATATGGAATAGATTTCCTATCGCCATTTTCATAAAAGTCGATAACAAATTGAGCATCCAATAAAAATACTTCTTTTCTTGTTTGAAATTCGATAATGAAAAAAGCAATACCACCATGATGAATAACATTCTTCAAGTGTTCAATTTGGTGTTTGCTAATGTTAGCAATAGGGAAAGAAGTCTTACTTCTGGTATTCTTTGCTTCAAAGTCTAAATATTTTCCTTTGTAGACTCCGTTATAGTCGGTAGTGGATTGTTTTTCAAAATAAGCATCAACAATTCTCGCGCCACGAGAATAATCAACCTTAGCCACATTGATTGGAGTCGGTCTTTTAGTGATGAGAGCTAAATCCTTGTTTAAATAATATTCATTAGAAAGATTAATATCGTTCTCTAGATTCATACCTCTATTAGCGCTAGAAAAAGATAGTTCACTTTTTGTTTTCTTTCTCTTCTTAACGCTTGGGGTATATGTGCTACCATCAGGATATTTAATCACTCTAAATCTTCCTTTATATAATTATCAAAATCATTCACGCTCACATCTTGGCCTTCATTGAGTTTATTTACGACCTTCTTGATTGGATTAGGGAGATGTTTGAATTTTGATAAATTCTTTTTATATTCATGAGCTACGATTTCTGGATGCGAAATAAAAGCTTCATACAAATTCATTAAGTTAATTGTGTCGTTTGCAGGATCATGAGCAGGCACCGCAAGAGGGAGCCCAAAAAGTTCACAAGCATGAACTAAGGATAATTGATTTCCGTTTGTATCCCTAATGTAATTATCTAAAAAAGCAGCAAAATCTAGGTAATTCTTTTGTATTTTCGAGCAAATCTCTTTTGGATAATCTAAATTGTAGGCTATTGATTGAGAGAGAATTCTCATATCGTGATTGTTATAAGTGATGAATGTAGATTTGTTAAAACTATGACCAACATATTTCTTAAACATGTTCATCGCTTCTAAAAATGAAACACCTTTTTTAATAAGCGTTTCTTCTGTGATACCTGTTAAGTCTGTTACAAAAGAGCCAATCTTGTTTTTGGCTTTAACATAGATAGTGATAGGGGGCTTTTTGCTTTTGATACGACCTTTCTTATCAAGCACAACACTAATCGCGGCAATGGCAATCATTTCCGCACTATATTGTGTCCCTTCAAAATCCATGAAGACGAGGTGATTATTTCGTTTAATTGCTTTTTCTAATTCTTTCATCAGTCTAGTCTACTTTTTTCTAAGAAAAAAGATTGTAATATCTCTTAACATTATATATTATAGATTAGAGGATTAAAGATGGCAATTAAACTTACATTAAATTCCGAAAAGGTTTTAGAAAAAGTATTTCCTTCTACTCGTAATGGTTATGACCCATTTGAAGTCGATTCTTTTCTTGATAGTGTTCTTGCTGATTATCGAACAATAGAGAATAATCTGCTCATTGAAAAAAGCAAGTATGATTCTTTAGAAAGTAAGATTAAGACATTAGAAAGCAAAATTAAATCTTTAGAAATTGAAAATGAAAGATACAAAGCTAGATTTGCCAACATTAAAGAAAGCGATAATGTCACTCTCGACAATATTGATTTAGTAAAGAAAATCAATAAATATGAATCATTTCTTTATAAATTAGGATATAATCCTCATACAATTAAATAAACTTCGATCTGGATAATTGCTGGCTTCGGTTAGAGGAAAGTCCATGCTCGCACAGTCTGTGATGGCTGTAGTGATTGCGCTAGCGGAAAAGATAACGCTAGGTATGTAGGAGTACATAACGGCGGTTTGAGACCTAAGGGAAACTATGGTGGAAAGCCTGAAAGTGCCACAGTGACGTAGTTTGTTGGAAACAACAAAGTGGAACGCGGTAAACCCCACAAGCGAGAAACCCAAATTTGGTAGGGGAAACCGGAGAAGAGAAACGAATCAACTCTGGTAAGCTTTGCTTAGATAAATAATTATCCTTCGACAAAACATGGCTTATAGGATCGAATACTCACTAGGAGTGAATTATGAATCTTCCAACTAAAATTACTTTTTCAAGAATCATTGCAACGGTTTTACTTCTTGTTGCCTTATTTGTGATGTCATTCATCAACTTCAAATCACCAGAAATTGGTAATACAGGAATTAATGTAGTTTTCCTTATCATCTTCATTTTCTTCCTTATTGCTAGTTATACAGACCATCTAGATGGTCATCTAGCGAGAAAGAATAATCAAATTACTGATTTAGGAAAATTCTTAGATCCAGTTGCTGATAAGTTACTTATCAACTCTATTGTTATTTTCCTTGTGGCCCCTTCTTTATTTGCCCCATACACTAATGGAGTGCAAATTGTTTCTTTTAATGTGTGGTGTGCGATTATTTTAGTGGCCCGTGATATTGTTGTCGATGCTTTAAGATTTATCGCTGCACAAAAGAATGTTGTTATTGCCGCAAACATCTTTGGAAAACTTAAAACCGTCTTAGAAATGGTAGCCATTTCCTTTGTTTTACTTAATGGTTTCCCATTCAATTATTTTGACGCAAATTGGCCAGCTGGCTTACATATTACTGATTTTATTGTTTATATCACTACATTAGTGTCCGTGATTTCGGGTATTATTTATGTAGTACAAAATAAAAAAGTCTTCAAAGGAGAATAGGATTATGGATTTTGTCGAACTCAACAAGAAATTTAGAGACATTGGTCGTACATTAGGAAGTGTTGAATCATTTACTGGTGGTTTATTTGCTCATGAAGTGACCAAAGTTCCACACGCTAGTCGTTTTTATAAAGGTGGATTAGTCACCTATTCGACTGAAGAAAAGAATCGTTTATTAGGAATAGGTTATGACCTAATTGATGAACACGGGGTCATTTCCCAAGAATGTGCGGCTGCTATGGCGGGCCGTGGTAAGTCCTTACTCAATGTTGATTATTGCGTTGCCTTTACTGGTAATGCTGGCCCAGATGCGATGGAAGGTAAGAAAGTTGGAGAAGTTTATATCGCTGTTGCAGCTTATGATGTTACCAAAGCTTTCTCTTATCAATTAACTGGCACAAGAGAAGAGATTCAACAACAAGCAATTAATATTGCTTGCGAGTTATTAGTGAATATTCTCGAAGAAAAAAGATAAAAAAATTTTACAAAAATAGACTTTTTCCCCGTCTATTAATTAGTAAGGAGAAAAATTATGCCAAAAACAAATACTAATGAGAATTTAACACTCGAAGAAACGTTAAAAGAAATCCAAAAACTCTATGGCAAAGGTTCTGTCATGCGTTTAGGTGATCGTCCAAAAGTTGAAGTTGATGTCATTCCATCTGGCTCACTTCTTTTAGATGACGCCCTTGGAGTTGGAGGTTATCCAAAAGGCCGTATTATTGAAATCTATGGTCCTGAAAGTAGTGGTAAAACCACTTTAGCTTTACACGCTATTGCAGAATGCCAAAAGAAAGGCGGTCACGCTGCCTTCGTTGATGCTGAACATGCGATCGATCCTGTTTATGCCAAAAACCTCGGAGTAGATATTGATGAATTGATTCTTTCTCAACCTGATAGTGGTGAACAAGCTCTAGAGATTGTCGAGATGCTTGCTGGTTCTGGTGGAATTAACTTAATTATTGTGGACTCAGTTGCCGCTTTAGTTCCTCAAGCCGAACTTGATGGAGTGATGTCTGATAACTCTGTTGGTTTACAAGCTCGTTTAATGAGCAAAGCTATGAGAAAGATTGCTGGCGTTCTTAACAAGAAAGAATGCGCTGTCATCTTCTTAAATCAATTAAGAGAAAAAGTTGGAGTAATGTACGGTAACCCTGAAACTACTTCTGGAGGAAGAGCATTAAAATTCTATGCCTCTATCCGTATTGATATTCGCCGTAGTGAAGCTTTAAAATCTGGTGCGGATATTTATGGAAATACAGTCAAAGTGAAGATTGTTAAAAACAAAGTCGCTCCTCCATTCAGAAGCTGTGAAATCGATATTATCTATGGCCAAGGTATTTCTAAAGAAGCAGAAGTTCTTGATAAAGCTGTAGAGTATGGATTAATCAAAAAGAGCGGTTCCTGGTTTGAATATAAAGGTGAGAAAATTGCCCAAGGCCGTGACGCTGCAAAAGAGTATTTAAAGACCAACGAAGATGTCATGCAAACCCTTGTAGAACAAATTCGTTCTGGCGAAATTAAAAAAGATTAGTAAAGACAATTAGAGTCTTTTAATAAATTGGTTGTTTACTACAACCTTTTTATTTTTTATAATAAAGCCGTACTTTTTAGTACTTACCTATAGATTCTCAAACGAGAAACATTGTTACCAGGGCAACCTGTTACATATAAATTTAATTACTTTACTGATATCAGTGAGTAGTTTTAGGGTAATTTATTACTACATTTAGTAGTAATCTTCATATCATAGAAAGAAGGATAGAACATGGATCAAGTATTATTAGCAATACTTTGCGCTATCGGTGGTCTTATTGTTGGTGCTTTAGTTGTTTTCTTAGTGCCTGTTTTTCGTAAACAAAGAGCCAATAACAAAGCCCAAAAGATTATCCGTGAAGCCGAAATTAAAGCAGAACACTTAACCAAAAACGCTCAACTTGATGGCAAGCAAGTTGTCTTAGAAATGAAACAAGAAGCCGACAAAGAAATCAAAGAAAGAAAACAAGAAGTTGCCTCTTTAGAGAATAAACTTTCTCAAAGAGAACAAACTATTGATCGTCGTGATGCGGCTTTAGTTGCCAAAGAAACAGCTTTAGACGAAAAGAATGAAATTCTAAATCGTCGTTTAAAGGAAATGGACAAAAAAGAAGCCACTCTTCAAAGTAAGATTGATAGCATTATTTCTGAACTTGAAAAAGTTGCTCAAATGTCCACACAAGAAGCTCGTAAAGAATTGTTTGATCGTGTAGAAAGTAAGATCGGAAAAGAAATTGCTTTATACATCAAAAACAAAGAAGATGAAGCTAAAGAACAAGCCGATGATAAAGCTCGTGAATTATTAGGCTTAGCCATGAGTAAATACGCTCAAGAGACCACAACTGAAAAAACAGTTTCTGTTGTCGCTTTACCTAATGATGAAATGAAAGGAAGAATCATTGGCCGTGAAGGAAGAAACATCCGTACCTTAGAACAAATGTTAGGAGTTGATTTAATTATTGATGATACTCCTGAAGTAATTACTGTTTCTTGCTTTAACCCTATTAGAAGAGAAATCGCTCGTTTATCTTTAGAAGCATTAATTAAAGATGGGCGTATTCAACCAGGCAGAATTGAAGAGATTGTTGAAAAGTGCAAAAACGAAGTTCAAGAATCCATTCATAAAGCTGGACAAGAAGTGGCATTTAAGCTCGGTTTACCAAAGATTAATCGCGAATTATTAGATTATGTTGGTCGTTTAAAATATCGTACTTCTTATGGTCAGAACGCTTTAGACCATTCTGTGGAAGTTGCTTATTTAGCCGGCATTATGGCTGCTGAATTAGGCTTAGATCAAAACTTAGCTAGAAGAGCAGGTTTATTACACGATATTGGTAAGGCCGCTGACTTTGAAATTGAAGGAAGTCACGTGGAGATTGGTTCACGTTTAGCAAGAAAATATGGAGAACCAGATGTGGTTATTAATTCTATTGAATCACACCATGGCGATGTTCCTGCTAAATCAGTTATCGCTAATTTAGTCCAAGCTGCCGATACATTATCTGCCGCTCGTCCAGGGGCTAGAAGCGAGATTTTAGAGAACTATATCAAACGTATTGAACAATTAGAAGAGATTTGTAATTCCTATGAGGGAGTTTATCAATCCTTCGCTATGCAATCTGGTAGAGAATTGCGTGTTATGGTTCTCCCTGAAAAAATCGATGATGTCGCTGCCTTTAAATTAGCTCGTGACATTAGAGAAAGAATTGAAAATGAAATGACTTATCCTGGCCAAATTAAAGTCAGTGTCATTCGTGAATACCGCGCTGTTGAAACAGCTAAATAGTTAGACTATTTATAGAAAGAATACCTTTTGAGAATATTATTTATCGGTGATATAGTCGGAAAGATTGGTCGCCGTATCGTAAAAGAAAAAATACCTGAATATGTCAAAAAATATGACATTGGTTTTGTTATCGCAAATGGAGAGAACGCTACACATGGTAAAGGTCTTAATCGTCATCATTATGACGAGTTGATCAATAGCGGTATTGACGTTATTACATTAGGTAATCACTATAACTCTAAAAGCGAAATCTCTTCTTATATTGATAAAGTAGAATTCTGCTTAAGACCAGTAAATCTGGTTAAAGAGTTTCCTGGAGATGGAAGCGCTATGTACGATATTGATGGCGTGAGCATTAGAGTTACAAACATCCTTGGTGCGGCCTTCATTAATGAAGAAGTCAATAATCCATATTATTCCATGCTTGAGGTTTTATCTAATGAACCCGCCATGATTAACATTGTAGACTTTCATGGAGAAGCGACAGCAGAGAAGATGTGCTTTGCTTTAGCGTTTGATGGCAAGGTATCTGCGGTTCTTGGAACGCATACACATGTACAAACACGTGATTACCGTATTCTAAATAAAGGAACAGCGTTCATTAGTGATGTTGGAATGTGTGGAGCCTACGACTCTGTGCTCGGTTTTGAAAAGAAATCGGTATTAGGGAAAATAACTTACGGAGAAAAATCAAAATTTGATATTCCTGACGAAGGACAAGCGATTTTCTCTGCAGTTGTTATTGATATCGATGAACAAACAGGCCTAGCAAAAGAGATATTCCCAATATATTATGTTGAAGAGGTTAAATAATGAAAACGAATATTATCAACAAACCCGACATGAAATTAGCGGCGAATCGCCAGAAAGACGCCACTGTTTTTTCTTATTTAAACCTCGATAAATTTGATGCCATTAAATCACTAGTAAAAGGACTTAAATATTTTATTAAAACATATGGCTGCCAAGCTAATGTGAGAGATGAAGAAACAATGCGTGGTTTATTGGAAAATGCTGGCTATTTACCTACTGAAAACGTGGAAAACGCAGATTTAATTATCATCAATACATGTGCCGTTAGAGAGAATGCTGAAGATAAAGTTTATGGTGAAATTGGTAACATTAAATACCTAAGAAAGCACAACAAAAATCTAATCCTTGCTATATGTGGGTGTATGGTGGAAGAACCAGAAATTCTTCAACGATTATTAGATGTATACAAAGAGGTTAACTTATTCTTTGGAACACACGAGATTAGTGAACTATATTCTCTCTTATATACTTGTTTAACTAAACAGGAAAGAGTTATTGCGGTTGAAAGTAAACCAGGTGAAGTTATCGAAGGCTTACCTGTATGTCGAAATAATTCTTTTAAAGCATTTGTTAATGTAATGTATGGATGCGATAAATTCTGTACCTACTGTATCGTTCCTTATACGCGCGGGAAAGAAAGAAGTAGACGCTTTGTTGATGTAATAAGAGAATGTCAAACTCTCGTTGATAGTGGTTATCAAGAAATTACTTTATTAGGACAAAATGTTAATGCCTATGGAAAAGATTTAAATGAAGGAAAAGACTTCGCTGATTTATTAGAAGAAGTCGCTAAGTTAGGTATTCCTCGTTTACGTTTTACAACTTCTCATCCTTGGGATTTTTCTAGCAAGATGATTGATGTCATTGCTAAATACGATAACATCATGAAATTTATCCATCTTCCTGTTCAGTCTGGTAATGATGAAATCCTAAGAAAAATGGGACGTCGTTATAATCGGGAACAATATCTAGCTTTGGTTAAAGAAATGAGAAGAAAGATTCCTTCTTTAACTTTATCTACCGATATTATCGTGGGCTTCCCTAATGAAAGTGAAGAAGAATTCTTAGATACTGTTTCTTTAGTGGATGAAGTGAAATATGAAGCGGCTTTTACATTTATTTATTCTCCAAGAAAAGGAACTCCGGCCGCAAGACTTAAGGACAATGTACCTTATGAAGTTAAATCGCAAAGATTTATCGAATTAGTTAAACATTTAGAAAAGCACATCGAAGAGTATTCTAATTCTTTGTTAGGCAAGGTTTATCCGGTTTTGGTTGATGGACCAAGCAAGAATAATCCTGATCTATTATCTGGCTATACTGAATCTAATAAGATTGTTCATTTTAAAGGTAGCAAAGACCTAATTGGCAAAATTATTAATGTCAGGATTAATGAGTCTCATACTTATTCTTTATTAGGAGAAATCGTTGATGAATGATCCTATTACTATCAGTAAAAAGCTTCATTATCTACTACTAGAGGAACCTATATATCAAGAGTACTTACGCTTAAAAGATATTTATGAAAACGATAAAGAATTATCATTTCTAAGAAAAAGAATAACGGAAGCCAAAATACATAATAAAGATGAGTACTCTAGTTTGCTTAATGAATATAATTCTCATCCAATAGTAAATAATTTCTTTTTAGTAAAAGAAGAGATAAAAGAACTGCTCCAATCTATAAAAAATATAATTAGCGAAATTTAGTTTCGCTTTTTATATTTTATTGACTATAATCATACTATGATTTATGTCATCATTGGTCCAACTGGTAGTGGAAAAACAGAAGTAGCAATCCGTTTAGCGGATTTATTAAAAGCCCCTATTATTAATGGGGATGCTTTTCAAATATATCAAGAAATGAATATTGGAACAGCAAAGATATCTAGCGATGATCCAAATTATAAAAAGCATTATCTATTAGATATTTGTTCTCCTGAAAAAACTTATTCTGTTAAAGATTATCAGGATGATTTTAGAAAGACATTGTCTTTGTTAAGCAAAACCTATAACAACATCATTGTTTGTGGTGGTACTGGATTATATATTAAAGCCGCTTTATATGATTATGTATTCAATGAAGAAATACCTTTCGATATGAGTCAATTCTCTTTAAAAAATGATGAGGAATTATATAAGGAGCTTTTATCTTTAGACAAGGAGTCCGCTTTAAAGATTCATCCTCATAATCGTAAAAGAGTATTAAGAGCGTTAAGTATAGCTTTAACTCAAGATAAAAATAAGAGTGAAATTGAAGCAGAACAAAAGCACCACCTTATTTATGATGATGTTGTGTTTTTAATGATTGATACACCCCGAGACATTTTGTATGAAAATATCAATAAAAGAGTCGATAAAATGTTTGCGAATGGGCTTATAAGAGAAGTAAAATATTTATTAAATAAATATAATCTCTCTTTAACCGCGAAAGCAGCGATTGGTTATAAAGAAGTTATAACTTATTTAGATAAACAAATCAGTTTAGAAGAATGTATTGAATTGATTAAAAAGAGAAGCCGTAATTACGCTAAGAGACAATTTACCTTCTTCAACCATCAATTTGACGCCATTCATTATCAAGATAAAGAAGCATTAATTAAAGATGTAAGTGAGGGAAAATATGAAAAACATCTATGACATCGCTAAAAAGATTAATATTGAGAAAGAATACGTCATTCCTTATGGAAACGACAAAGCCAAAATCGATTATTCTTTGTTTGATAAAATCAAAGATAGAAAAGATGGAAAGCTAGTTTTGGTAACCGCGATTACACCCACTAAAGTTGGTGAAGGAAAAACTACTTCATCTATTGCTATTCATGATGGTTTACGTCGTATTGGAGTAGAATCTTTGCTTTGTTTAAGAGAACCATCTTTAGGACCTGTATTCGGCTTAAAAGGTGGAGCCACTGGTGGAGGAAAAGCTTCGGTTATTCCTAGTGAAGATATCAATCTTCATTTTACTGGAGATATGCATGCATTAACTTCATCCATTAACTTAATTTCTGCAGTTATTGATAATCATATTTTCCAAGGTAATTCTTTAAGGATTAATCCAGAGAGAATTCTTTGGAAAAGAGCTTTAGATATGAATGATCGCGCTTTAAGAAGTGTGACTGTTATGCAAGATGAGAAAAAAGGAACTCCGCGTCATGATGAATTTGTCATTACTGTTGCTTCTGAACTCATGGCGATTTTATGTTTAGCAAGTGATGCGGATGATTTTAAAAAGCGTGTTAAAGATATTATCGTTGCTTATGACTTTGATAATAATCCTGTTCGTTTAGGGCAATTAGAAATCTCTAACGCCATCATGAAATTAATGAAACAAGCACTTTTACCGAACTTAGTGCAAACTTTAGAAGAGAATCCTGTATTTATTCATGGCGGGCCATTTGCTAATATTGCTCACGGATGCAACTCTTTGATGGCCACAAAGCTTGCTTTGAAGTTAGCACCTATTGTCTTAACAGAGGCCGGATTCGGTGCTGACCTTGGTGCGGAGAAATTCCTTGATATTAAATGTCGAGTTGGGAATTTACATCCAGATTGCGTTGTCATGGTTGCAACTATTAGAGCGTTGAAACTTCATGGTGGTCAACCATTTGAAGAACTTGATAAAGAAAATGTCGAAGCCTTATTGATTGGAACAGCTAACTTAAAGAAACACATGGAGAATATGAAAAAGTACCATATTCCTGTTGTCATTAACATCAATCATTTTGAAAGTGATAGTGCAAAAGAAACTAAAGCCCTATGTGATTGGTGTAAACAAGAAGGTTATGAATATGCGTTCTGTTCTTCCTATAGCGAAGGCAGTATTGGTGGCGTAGAAATCGCTAAGAAAGTTAAAGAAGTGTTAGAAAAAGAAGCATCTCACTATGCTCCTTTATATGATGTAAATATGCCGATTAAAGAAAAAATAGACACAATTTGCAGGGAAATTTATGGTGCCGGTGATGTTGTTTATTCTGATTTAGCTTTAAAACAAATCGAAGAATTTAAGGCCATTGGGTATGATAAAACTCCTATCTGTATCGCTAAGACACCACAATCCTTGACTGATGATCCTAAAGTGTTAAATGCTCCTACCGGATTCACTGTGACTATTAGAGAAATTAGATTATCTGCTGGTGCTAATTTCCTTGTTGCTTTGACTGGTAAAATTATGACAATGCCAGGCTTACCAAAAGTCCCAGCCGCTGTATTAATGGAAAGAAAATAAAAATTATTTTACAATTTTTGATATAAATTGCCCTCTATTAATTATTAGGAGGGCTTTTTATGTCGCTACTTGAAATCAAGCACGTTAATAAGATTTATAAAAGTGAAGATGGAGGAGAAAAATACGCTCTTAAGGACGTTACAATTATATTCCCTTCTTCGGGTTTAATTGCTATTTGCGGTAAATCAGGATCAGGTAAATCAACTCTTATTAATATGATTGCTTTACTTGACAAACCTGATAGCGGAAACATCTTGTTTAACAACAAGGAACTAACATCTTACAAGGATAAAGAAAATCTTAATTATCGCAATAAAGAAATAGGCATTATCTTTCAACATTATCAGTTACTTCTTGATGAGGATGTTCTGTTTAATGTTTCTTTGCCGATGATGATTGCTGGATATAGCAAAAAAGAAGGACAAAAAGATGCATCGATGATGCTTGAAGGAATTAACTTCAATCAAGAATTATATAAACAAAGAACCTACGACCTTAGTGGTGGTGAACAGCAAAGAGTAGCGATTTTACGTTCTTTAATTAATTCTCCAAAAATTATATTAGCGGATGAACCTACAGGCGCTATAGATTCCACTAATTCTCGAATTATCATGCAGATGCTTAAAAAGGCATCG
Organism: uncultured Caryophanales bacterium; assembly: GCA_947302535.1. Classification (GTDB taxonomy): domain Bacteria; phylum Bacillota_I; class Bacilli_A; order RFN20; family CAG-826; genus CAMYVX01. The sequence continues at coordinate 23,390 of CAMYVX010000007.1, read as the reverse complement.
AGGAAAAAACTTGTCATATTAGTTAGCCATAACGAAGAGCTAGTGGAAGAATTTGCAGACCGTATTATTTATCTACAAGATGGTGAAATTGTTAAGAACAAAATTAGAGTTGAGGAAAACAATGGACGCCCAGTTAGTAAACCACCAATTATTAAGAAGCATTACTATTGGATAAGTCATTTAGCTATTTCTAATTTTATTAAAAGAATAAAACGTAACGTCATCTCAATGGTATCTCTCACTCTTTGTTTGGTTTCATCTCTTTTAATTATTGGCTTTTCTTATGGAAGCGAAGAATCAATCATTAATGAATCATATAAACAAGTGGATTACGGGGTAGCAAGCATAAGTAAAGAAACAAGTACTCGTATTTCTGATAGTGGTATGACCCTTAAGCACTTATTTAAACCTAATCAAGAAGAGAAGAAACAGATTATTGATGATTTGCCTTACTTTCATATTATGGATAACTATGATGCCTTAGTCCCTATGGCTCTTTCGATTAAAAGTGAAGGCAAGACTATTGATAACATTTACTATCAGCCCGTTTATTCTTTTAGTGAAAAAACATTGAACTATGGTTTATTGAAGGATGGTTTTATCCCTTCAAAAGATAGTCTTCAAGAGGTATTGATTAACCAAAAGGCTTATGAAGTTATTAAGAAAACAGGAATAGATCCTTTTAAGGCTATTTTAACTATTACATCTTCTTACACATATAACTATTATCCAGAAGACGATTACCTTCATCCTGTCATCACAGATTACTTTATTTATGAAAAAAATGCGAAAATTACAGGTGTTTTTCAGGAATTTGACTTCTTAAACACTCCTAAAGTCTATTATTCGTATGTTGCTCTTGACGATTACTTAAATAATTCGTTACTGAATAATTTGTCGTCTTATTTAGAGGAAGATTATTCGTGGGGCGATATTGTTTCTAGTAGTGAAGTTAATGACCCAATATCATCTTATTCATTAAAACTATTTTTAAAGGATGATAAAGATAAGACAAACCTAAGAAGTTATGTCGAGGTTTTAAAAGAACCTTTTGCTATCACTTCTAATTCTTTGATGATTGATGAAGCGCTAATATCTTTAGTATCAGCGGCTAATTATGGCTTAGGTTTTTTCCTTGCCATTGCTTTTATTGGTACTGCTTTAATTCTTGGAATAGTTTCGTTTTCATCATTTGTAGAAGATAGAAAGAAGATTGCTATTTTAAAGTGTTTAGGAGCAAAGCGAAGTGACATTGTCTCTATTTATATGATGGAGAACATCTTTATTTCTTTGATTTCTGTAACATTATCATTGATATTATCTTACCCATTAAGTTTATTAATAAACTTCATCGTTAGAAATACATTAGGCTTCACTAATCTTATCAGTATTCCTTTTTCTTCATTCTTGAACGTTCCTTTTTTGCTTCCGTTCATATTAGTGGTAGCTAGTTTATTACTATCCATCATTTCTACGAGCCTACCTATTATTTTTTCAAAGAAGATTTCTTTAAAGGAGGAGCTAAAAGACGAATGATTACTATCTCTCATTTAACGAAAACATTTAAAAATCGTAAAGTTCTCGATGACGTATCTTTATCATTTCCAAGAAATGGACTTATTGCAATTACTGGTCCATCTGGTTGTGGAAAGACTACCTTATTAAACTGTCTATCTTCTTTTATTGATTATGAAGGCGATATTAGCATTAACAATTTGTTTTTAAATAGATTATCTGATAAGGACCAATCCGATTTTCGCTTAAGGAATTTTGGCTATATCTTTCAAGACTTTAAACTCTATGAACATGAAACAGTATTTAACAATATACTTTTGCCTTTAGATTCTATTAGTAATGCATCTTATAGAAGAAAAAAACAAAAGTGTTTAGATTTGATTGAAACTGTTTCTTTAAAAGCTAACTTAAATCAACCAGTTAATCGTTTGAGCGGTGGAGAAAAGCAAAGAGTCGCTATTGCTCGAGCTCTAGTTAATGATCCAAAAATCATTATGGCGGATGAGCCAACCGGAGCCTTAGATTCTTTTAATTCAATAGAGACTATGAAGATTTTAAGAAACATCGCTCGACATGCTTTAGTCATTATTGTTTCTCACGATGTTTCTTTAATGAAACAGTACGCTGACGAAATTATACATATGAGGGATGGAAAGGTAATCTCCGTTGATAAATTAAATTATATAAAAGAAACCAGTTCGTTCCTTATAGGGAAGAATCCACTAAGTAATAAAAAGACAAAGATACCATTATCATTTCTTTTTTCTCATTCAATGAATAGCGTTAAAAAGAAAAAGTTTAGAACATTAATCTGTACAAGCGTAACTTCATTAGGCCTTATAGGAGTTGGCCTTGCGGTAACTATTTCTTCTTTAATATCGAAGAACATTACGTCTGCTTATAGTCAGATAATTGATGATTCAATGATTATGGCTAGTAGGAAAAACGAAGAGGAAAGCATTTATGCTTATCTCCCCGCGAATTATGAAGAGGCGATTGACATTGCAACTTCATATCCTCAATACGTGATGGATGTTGGTGTTACTTACGATATTGATTATGAATCATTCTTTCCTAATAGAAACGAAATCTTTATTGCCTCTACAATATATCGATCTGTGATTGATGGAATTTCCGCCAGAAGTATTAATGAATTTCGCTGGATTGATTATGAACAACCAACTATATATCCACAGAATCTATCTTCTTTAAAAGACGATGAAATTGTTCTTGGCTTAAACATAAGGATGATTCGTGATATCTGCTATGAATTAAGAATAGTAAAAACTGTAGAATCCTTATCTGACTTTCTTATGTATAACGATATTTATCTATGCTTTGATTTTGCTAATTTGAATTGGTATTACGAAGATGAACAATTAGTTAAAATGGTGGGATTTGTGTTTACTAATGAGCCTTGTATTTATCACTTTAATCATCGCTGGAATGAGCACATGTTTGAAGAGCAAATGCGTTTCCCAACGACTGAACAAAATAGCAATCCATCCTACCCTTGGATAATGAAGAAAATCTATTACTTTCATACTTATGGAAATACGGATGAGTTTTTAAACAAGTGTTTATATAGCGAAAAGATGAAAGACTTCACTCTAGAGGTTGCTAATAATCGTTATTACCCTTGGCTATATCATGATGTTGAAATACAAAAACGACATAGAGTATTGTTCTTCCTAAATTCTTTAAAGAGTATTCCTCTATATTATGAGAACTATTTTTTAGATTATTGTTCTAACCTCAAAAAGCCTATATTTGGAAGTACGGGTGGATATTCAATTTATCCATATTCCATGATGATGGGGTTTTCTCATTTCACTTATTTCTCTTCCGAAGAAGATTTGCTCTATGAAACAATGGACGCCAGCATGGAAATATCCATTTACGGAAACGAAGAAGAGTATGTACCAAAAGGCGTTTTAAGTGGACATTTTACAAAAACAAGCGAAAATGGGGTGCATTTTTCAGTTTTGGATAATGAAAACCTCTTTAGTGGCTCTAATCCTAAAAGTCTAGATGACATTGTTATATCAAGTTCTATGGCTAAATCTTTATTTGGTTCAAATGATGTAATTAATAAACCGCTATATCTTGCTTTTTCCTTCAACGAAAGAGTTGGAGAGAATAACAAAATTTTAAAAGATTTTAAAACCTACACTTTGAATATTTGTGGAGTTATTAATAGCGAAAGAAACCTTATTTATCATCATAACTATTGGACTGTTAGGTTTTTTCAATCAAGACTTGATATTTCTATCTTTGAATTATCGGTAAACACTATGTGCTTTCAAGTTGTCCACAAGAATTTGATGGATGAATCAATAGATGATTTAAATACCCACTTTCCTGAATTTGAATTTGTCAATCCTCTTAGTGATTTAACCGAAGGTGTTGAAGAGATTTGCTCTTATATTAAAATAGCTTTAATTGTATTTTCATTAATCGCAATTGTCGTGTCTTCTCTTCTATTAACGATTTCAAATTATCTTCACGTTTTAGAAAACAGCAAGGATGTTGGGCTAGCCCGTTGCTTAGGCATTAATAAAAGAGAAGCTAAAAAGTTTCTTTACACATACTCAATCATCATTTCTTTAACATCTTTTCTTATCGCATCTATTCAATTGGTTGTTCTTTCAATTGTTATCTCTATCATGATTTCTAACTCTTTAGCATTAACTACAATGCTTCAATTAAACCCAATCGCTTTTTTATATATGTTTATACTCGATTTAGGAATAAGTCTTATCTCCTCTTTCATTATTTCTCAACGTATTAGCAAGATAAACCCTATTGAAGTATTGAAAATTTAATAGCAATTATTTTAATAATTCTTTTGTTTTTCCTCTTGCGCGTGTATACTAATTTGGCTTACGGAGGATAATTATGGGTTTAAAAGCTGGCATTGTTGGACTTCCTAATGTAGGAAAATCTACCTTATTTAACGCGATTACTAATTCGCATGTTGAAGCAGCGAATTATCCTTTTGCGACTATTAATCCAAATACTGGAGTTGTTGCTGTTCCTGATAATAGATTAGATTTCTTATCATCTCTTTTTAAACCAGAAAGAACAATTCCCGCAACTGTTGAATTTTATGATATTGCTGGGTTAGTTAGAGGCGCCTCAAAAGGAGAGGGTCTTGGAAACCAATTCCTTTCTCATATTCGTGAGTGTGATGCGATTGTTGAAGTTGTTAGATGCTTTGAAAATCAAGATATCATCCACGTTGAAGGTTCTGTTGATCCTTTACGTGATATTGATGTTATCAATCTTGAACTTGTTATGGCGGATTTAGACACTGTGAACAAGCGTATTGAAAAGATTGAAAATAAAGCAAGAATTAATAAAGATAAAGAATCTCTTTTAGAGATGAGCATTCTTATCCCTTTAAAGGCTTTATTGGAAGAAGGTAAAGCCGCTAGAGAATTAAAGCTTAATCAGGAGCAAGAAGATTATTGCCGCACAAATTATCATTTATTAACCAAAAAGCCTATCTTGTATGTCGCTAATGTTTCTGAAAGCGACCTATTAGATTTATCAAATTGTGGTAACTATCAAAAAGTAGTGGACTTTGCCAAAAATGAAGGCAGCCAAGTTATTCCTGTTTCTTGTGAAATTGAAAGCCAGATTTCTGAACTTCCAAGCGAGGAAAAGAAATTGTTCTTAGAAGATTTACATATTGATGAATCTGGATTAAATAAAGTGATTAGAGCAACATATGCTTTATTGAATTTAGCAACATTCTTTACTGTTGGTGCGGATGAATGCCGTGCATGGACTTTTAAAAATGGAATGTCTGCTCCTGAATGTGCGGGTGTTATCCATACTGATTTCCAAAGAGGTTTTATTTGCGCTGAAGTCTATTCTTATGAAAATATTTATGAACTTAAAAGCGAAGCCGCAGTGAAAGAAGCGGGAAAAATGAGAACAGAAGGAAAAGGATATTGTCCAAAAGATGGAGATATCATGTTCTTCAAATTTAATGTATCGGGGAGAAAATAATGAGAATTGGGTTTGCCAGCGATATTCATCGCTTAGTTATTGGAAGAAAATTAATCTTAGCAGGCGTGACAGTTCCTTATTATCAAGGCGAATTAGCTCACTCTGATGGCGACGTTGTCTATCATGCCATTGCGGAATCAATTTTAGGCGCGTTAGCTCTTGGAGATTTAGGAACTCACTTTCCTGATAACAGCAATGAAACTCTAAACATGGATAGCGCAATTATTATGGATAGGGTTTTCCAAATGATGGATGAAATAAGATATGAAATATCTAATATTGATGTTTCAATCACTTTAGAAGAACCAAAACTTAAAAATTATAAACAGCAAATGAGAGAGAATATTGCTCGTTTGCTCCATACCGATATTGAGAATGTCTCTTTAAAAGCAGGCACCAATGAATCATTAGATGCTGTCGGAGCAAGAATTGCTGTTAAAGCCGAGTCAATCGTATTATTAAAGGAAAAAGGAAAATAGTATTGCATCATACTCTTTAATGAGTATAATGAAATATCAAAAATAATTATGGATATTGTCGAATCACTTAAACTTAAAATACAAAAAGCATGTCACGAATTAGGACAAGATATTCCTTTAAATGACATTGTTATTGAAAGAACAAAAGATCCAACACATGGAGATTATGCTTCTAATGTGGCAATGAAATGTTCTCGTCTTTTCGCTATGAATCCTCGTATGCTTGCCGAGAAGATTATTGCTTCTATTGATATGTCTAGTATTGATCATATTGAAATTGCTGGACCAGGATTTATTAACTTATTTATGAGTAACGATTCTTTAACATCAATAATTCAAAGAATTATTAAAGAGGGAGATGCATACGGTCAAAGTCCAAAGAAAAATATTAAAGTCAATATTGAATTTGTTTCAGCGAATCCTACTGGTGATTTGCATGTTGGCCATGCTCGTGGAGCCGCTATCGGCGATTCTTTGTGCCGTATTTATAGTAAGTGCGGATATGATGTCACACGCGAGTATTACGTCAATGATGCCGGAAGTCAAATTCTTCATTTAGCGGAATCTATTGAAGCTCGTTATTTCGAAATTCTTGGTCTTCCTTTCACTCTTCCTGAAGATGGATATCATGGTGAAGACGTAAGGATTATCGCTCAACAAATTTATAACGAAATTGGCGACAAGGCTCTTAAAGATAATAAGCGCTTAGAATGCTTTGCTAAACGTGGTATTGAGCTTGAATTAGACAAAATCAAGCGTGATTTAGATGTTTTCCGTGTTAAATTTGATGTTTTTACCTCTGAAAAAGACATTAGAAAGAACGGCGCTATTGAAAAGGAAATTGCCTATTTAGGTGATAATGTTTATGAACAAGATGGAGCGCTTTTCTTAGCAACATCTCGTTATCTTGATGATAAGGATCGTGTCATTAAAAAGTGTAATGGTGAATACACTTATTTCATGCCTGACATTGTTTATCATGTCGATAAGATGAATCGTGGTTTCAGTCAGTTGATTGTTGTTTTGGGAGCTGATCATCATGGCTATATCAATAGAATGAAGTCTTCTTTAATGATGCACGGATATTCTCCTGATTGTTATGAAGTCTCTTTAGTTCAGATGGTTCGCTTTATCAAAAACGGCGTTGAATATAAGGCCTCTAAGCGTGCTGGTGACGCGATTACTTTAAGAGAGATTTGCGATGAAGTTGGTGTTGATTCTATGCGTTATTTCTTCGCTATGAGAGCCCCAACCAGTCATTTGGATTTTGATATGGATTTAGCTGTTGAACAAAGTTCAAACAACCCAGTATATTACGCTCAATACGCGCATGCTCGTTTGTGCTCCATCATTGAACAAGGGAAGGACATTCCTCTTAATGAAGCAGCTAATAATTTAAATAAAGAAAGTGAAGTTAGTTTATTAAAACATCTATCCTCATTTAATAAAGCTATTGAGGATTCGGTGAAAGAAAAAGCCCCATTTAAGATTACTAACTACATTCATGAGTTAGCAGAATTAATCCATAACTTCTATACAGAATGTAGAGTAATAGATAGAGAAAACCTTGAAGTTTCCTCTTCTCGCCTTGCTTTATGCATGGCATGTAAAATTGTTATGAAAAATGCATTAACGCTTGTTGGTGTTAGTGCCCCTGAACATATGTAGGGAGAAGGAGTTATTATTATGAACAAACCCTTAATTGAACACGCTTATGACTATGTCAGCAAAAGTAAAGATAGTGTTGCTTTCCAAGATTTATGGCAATACATTCTTTCAGTTTCTGATTTCGGCGATTTAAGCGAAGAAGAATTAGCGAATAAAGCCGCTAGATTCTATACCAATCTTCTATTGGATGGAAGATTTGTTAACTTAGGTGACAACCAATGGGATTTAAGAACTCGTCATACTTTTGATAAAGTTCACATCGATATGAGAGATGTCTATAGTGACGTTGAAGAGTCCGATGATGATGAAGAAGAGAAAGAGGACGAAGAAGAGAAAAAATATAACGAAGCCTTTGAAGAGAAAAAAGAAGGCGACGATGATAATGACATCGAGATTAATGAGGAAGACCGTTTTGAGGCCTAATCATGCTTAAGGAAGTACTTAAAGCCATTGAAGATAATGATTCAATAGTGATCTTTGGTCATTCTTTTCCTGATGGAGATTGTTATGGAAGTCAAATTGGACTACGTGAAAGTTTGAGGCTTTCTTATCCTTATAAAAAAGTTTACGCTGTTGGGTCTGGTTATCGTCGCTTCCATGAACGTATATCTTACATGGATGAAGTTAGCGATGAAGTTATTAAACAAAGTCTAGCTATCCTTGTTGATGGAAATGATTTATCACGAATGGAAGATTCTAGAGTTTACCAAGCTAAGTGCTGGGCAAAACTCGACCATCATGTTGATACAGGCCATTTCGTTGAAGGACCTCAATTCGTTGATGATAGAGCAAACTCATGTTGTGAAATCATTACTAGAATAATCATGGACTATGGACTAAAACTCAACAAAGCCGGAGCGGAAGCCTTATATTTAGGTATTCTTACAGATACAGGTAGATTCCAATATATCTATGATTACATTTCTGCTTTTAAAGAAGTTTCGTGGCTTTGCGAACAGGGTTGTGAACCTGGACCATTAAATAAAATACTTAACATTACCTATGAAGCCGTTATGGCTTTTAAGGGATATGTTTTCACCCATTATCAAAAAACAGAGAATGGTGTTATCTATCTATTGTTAGATAAAGAAACTTTGAAAGAATATAATCTCCCCGCTAATAAAGCAGGAAATATGGTTAATCTATTAGGTAACATTGATGGCTATCCTGTTTGGGCATTTTTCTGTGAAAACGAAGATGGAACTAACCATGCTGAATTTAGATCTAATGGACCTGCAGTCCAACCAATTGCCGCGAACCATGGAGGTGGCGGCCACTTGCATGCTGCTGGTGTAACATTGGATAATAGTAGTGAAGAATTAATTAACCAAATAATTAAAGAACTTGATGATGTAGTAAAAGCATTCAAGGAGAACAAATAATATGTGGGAAAAAGAACTAAAAGCCGCTATTGAAGCTGGTCGCTTAGCTAGAATCAAAATCATGGAGATTTATGAAAAAGGTTTTGATGTTGAAATTAAAGAAGATAACTCCCCAGTGACATTAGCTGATAAAACAGCTGATAAAATTATCCGCGATTATCTTCATGAGATATTCCCAACTCATGCCTTCTTAACAGAAGAGAGCGAAGACCATAAAGATAGACTTTCTAATGATTATGTTTGGATTGTTGATCCAGTTGATGGAACAAAGGATTTTGTGGCTCGTGATGGTGGATTTACCACTAATATTGCATTAGCCTACAAACACGAACTCGTTGTCGGTGTTGTCGTCATCCCTGTTACCGGTGAGATATATTATGCTTCAAAAGATAATGGCTCGTTCTACATGAAGGATGAATCATATGCTGAAAAGATTCATGTTAACGCAAAAACAGACAATTTAACTGTTCTTTGTAGCGTTTTCCATACAAATGAAAAGGAATTAGCGCTTATCGAAAAACATAAAGATAAGATTACAAACGTTTCTAAAGTTGGCTCATCAATTAAAGCTTGTCATATTGCACATGGAAAAGCTGAGTTAACCTATAGAATGAGTGCTGGCACAAAAGAATGGGATACTGCAGCTTGCCAAATTGTTGTTGAGGAAGCCGGCGGAGTATTCGTTGAACCTGATGGTAAACGATTAACATATAACCGTGAAGATGTTTATAATCGTAAAGGCTATGTAATTGCTAACTGTAAAGAAAACATCCTTTTATAAATAAGAATTTAAGCTCCTAGAAATAGGAGTTTTCTTTTATAAAAAAACTAATGGCTTCCCATTAGTTATTATCGATAGTGGCTGGGGTGACTGGGATCGAACCAGTGAGTGGCGAATTCAGAGTCCGCTGCCTTACCGCTTGGCTACACCCCAACTTATTCAGCGAGTTTCACCGCGACAACGCCTGGAACTTCTTCTTGTAAAATAACTTCCACTAATTGTTCGATGTCTGCGTTTGCGTACATGCAATCTTGGCAAGCGCCTTTCATTTTTACATAGACAATTCCGTCTTTAAAAGAAACAAATTCGACATCTCCTCCATCCTTCTGTAAGAAGAAGCGAATTTTTTCTAGCGTACTTATTATCAGTTTCTCTGTATCATCCATGTTGATTTATCTCTTTTTCTTTTCTTTTCGTTTGAAATTATATTTGTTTAAGTGTTGGAATTTTCTTTTGCTTTCTGGATAAGGATCGATATATTTCTCTCCATCCCATTTTTTTAAGCCCTTATCAGAAAATCTCATTCTACAAAATGTCTCTAAGTCATTGAATGAATATAATTTATGTCCACAGAAATCATATTCTCTAAACGGGAAAATTACGTCGCGTGGAAAAGCGTTATCATAGAATGATTTATCCATATCTTGGAAAGGTATGATAATTGTTTGGCTAACCATTGGTGAATCTTTATATTTCTCAGCGATTTTTTTCTCAAACTTTTTGAGCTTCTTTTTGATACACATTGGATGAATTCGTAAGAAAGCATCCAAGAAACAATAAGGAACAATATCCCATTTGGCTTTGTTGATTAATTTACAATGTTCTTTATGGTCTTCTGGAACTCCCATAAAGGCAACTATATCTATAAAGAATGTTTGGCCTGTACCACATCTATTAGGGAGGAAGAACCAGTTCTTTTCTTTGAAATATGTTTCCTTTAATCTAAGTTTTCCGGTAGGAACTAGAACATTATACTTTTTGTTGTTTTCGTAACATTCAAAAACATATTTCTTATCTAAATCTTTTTCACAAGCTACAACAAGACGATTGATATCTTCATATCTAATAGCAATATCAACATCATCATCCCATGGAATAAAGCCACCATAGTTATAAGCGCCCAAAGCACTTCCATACGCAAGAGCATAAGGAATGTCGTTTTTACGACAAACGCGGTCAAGTTCTAAAACAGCTTCCAAAAGTAAAGCATGTAATTCCTCTGAATTATGTAAAACACCATCAGTATCTTTTCCTAAAGAATAGGTCTTTTCCGGTTTAACGTATGGGTAAGTAGATTTCTCTTTGGACATAGGTACATATACTATAACACAATCAGTATTGCTCTTAAATTAAAAATTTAATCATTCATATCATCTTTGATATTGTATATAATGTATTTAATGATTTGTCACGATGTGATTATTATAGGCGCTGGTATTGTCGGCGCGATGATTTCTAGAGAATTATCTAAATATAATTTAGATGTTTTAGTTTTGGAAAAAGAGAACGATGTTGGCAATAAAACCACAAATGCCAATAGCGCGATTGTTCATTCTGGCTATGATCCCGTTCCTGGTACATTAAAAGCAAGATTTAATGTCGAAGGAAATAAAATGTTTGACCTTTTGTGTGATGAACTTGATGTTCCTTTTTATCGCATTGGTTCTTTAACCGTGGCTTTATATGATGAGCAATTACCTTTGCTTAAATCATTACAAGAAAGATCTAAACAAAATGGTGTCGATGTTGAATTGCTTACCGGTGAAGAAGTTAAAAAACTTGAACCAAATATTAATCCAATAGTTAAAGGAGCATTGTTAGCTAAAAGCGCTGGCATTGTTGATCCTTTCAATTTATGTGTCCACGCTATGGAAAATGCCATTGATAATGGAGTGAAATTAGAAAGAAATTGCCGCGTGGAGGATATAACAAAAAGTGATAATTATTATAAAATTTCTACTACGAAAGGCGATTATTTTTCAAAAATTGTTATAAATGCCGCTGGTGTATATTCAGATAAAATTGCTTCTATGATTGAAGGAATTGATTGGAAAATTACTCCTCGTAAAGGCGAATATTTTATACTTGATCACTATAAAGCTGGCCTTGTGAATCATACTATTTTTCCTCTTCCAAATGAGAAGGGGAAAGGTATATTAGTTTCTCCTACTAGCTCTGGTAATTATATTCTTGGCCCTACTAGTGAAGAAGTGCTAGATAGAGATGATGTCTCTACTGATAAAGACACTTTGAATATGGTTAGAACCGGAGCGACAGGCATGGTTCCGAGTATTCCATTTAATCAAGTAATTCGTGTTTTTTCAGGCATGCGTGCTACATGTACTCGTCACGACTTTGTTATTGAGCATAGTAAAAAATATAATGATTTTATTAATGTTGGAGGAATTGAATCACCAGGTTTAGTTTCTTCTCCTGCTATTGCTAAATATGTTGTCGAATCTTTGATTCGCCCTTTAATTCAATTGAAAGAAAAAGATGATTTCAACCCTCGTGTGAGAAGATATCATCGTTTATATAATGAACTATTAAAAGACTCCAATGACTTCTTAAAAGATAATCATGATTATTGTGATGTTATCTGTAACTGCGAAAAAGTTACTCTTGGAGAAATTAAAGATGTTCTTTCTCGTAGTTGTCCTCCTTACAGCGTTAAAGCTTTAAAAAGAAGAACACGTGCAGGTTTTGGAAAATGTCAAGGTGGATTCTGCCAACCACGAATCGTCTTGTTGTTAGCAAAGCATTATGGAGTATCCCCATTAGCTATACCTTTAGATAATGACGGAAGCGAAATTCTTGTTGAAAAGATTAAGGATAATAAATAGATGGAGCGCATTGATTTAGTAGTTATTGGTGGTGGCTCTGCTGGCATGGCAGCGGCAATCGAAGCTCATAACCGTGGGGTTAAGAATGTTTTAATTTTAGAAAAAGATGGCAATCTTGGCGGCATTTTAAATCAATGCATTCATAATGGATTTGGTTTAACCGAATTCAAAGAAGAACTAACTGGGCCTGAATATTTGCAAAGATTTGTTGATCAAGTTAAAGAATTGCACATTCCTTATGAATTAAACGCTTATGTTTCTTCTATTGATAGAAATAAAGTTGTGACATATTCCTCTAAGAAAAAAGGATTAGTTAAAGTACAAGCCAAGGCTATTATTATCGCTACTGGCTGCTATGAAAGAAATGCTGGAGCCATCCAAATTCCTGGTGATAGATGCGCTGGTATCATTACTGCTGGTACAGCACAAAAGTATTTGAATATACATGGATATCTTTGTGGAAAAAGAATTGTTATTTTAGGTAGTGGTGATATTGGCTTAATCATGGCTAGAAGGCTGACTTTAGAAGGTGCGAAAGTCATATGTGTTAGTGAGATAATGCCATATAGTAATGGGTTAAATCGTAATATCGCCCAATGTTTAAATGATTTTAATATTCCATTATATCTTTCTCGTTCTGTAAGCAATGTAAAATCTAAGGATGGAAGGCTTTGCAAAGTTACCTTATCTCAAGTTGATGAGAAATTCCAATTCATTAAAGGAACGGAGATGGAAATTGAATGTGATACCTTAATTCTTTCCGTCGGTTTAATCCCTTATATATCATTATTAGAATATATTGACTGCCCAACTTCCACCACTAAAGGAGCAATAGTGGATCAATATTTACAAACTGATATTGAAGGTATTTTTACATGTGGTAATTGCCTCCATGTTCATGATGTTGTTGACTTTGTAACTAACGAAGGAAGAGAAGCTGGACGCGGTGCTGCCTTATATATTCAAGGCGATAAATTGAACAATAAGAGTATTTTAGTTAAACCAGGAGAAGGCGTTAATTATGTTGTTCCTCAAAAGATCGCTTTACCTATAAATGATGATATTTCATTCAAATTTCGCGTTAAAAAGCCGATTAAAGATGTAAATATCGTTGTTAAAAACGGCGATAATCTTATTTCAAAAATTGTTAAACCAGTTCTTATTCCAAGTGAGATGGTTATGATAAATGTTAAAAAAGAAAAGCTTATGGATAATCCACAAGATATAACTATATATTTGGAGAATCGCAATAATGGATAGAGAATTTGTTTGTATTGTTTGCCCTCGTGGATGTCAATTGAAAGTTGATTCTGCAATGAATGTAACTGGTAATTTTTGCCCTCGTGGAAAAGCATATGCGATTAGTGAATTAACTAATCCGACTAGAATGGTAACATCTTCCATTCGAGTGAATAATAGAGACGACTTATTAGTGTCAGTTAAAACTTCTAATGCAGTTCCAAAAGAGCAAATTAATGAGGTCATGTCTATTATCAATTCATTATCAGTTTCAGCACCATGCCATGTTGGACAAGTAGTGAAGAAAAACATTCTCAATTTAAATATTGATATAGTAATTACAAAAGAAATTGAATAGGAGGAAGGTTAAATTATGAAATCTGTTACAAACTCAATTTTCTATGTTGGTGTTAACGACCACAAAATCGATTTATTTGAAGGCCAATATGACGTGCCAAACGGCATGGCCTATAATTCTTATGTCATTTTAGACGATAAGATTGTTGTCATGGATACTGTGGATGTTAATTTCACAAAACCATGGCTTGATAATATTAAGGAAGTTCTTAATGGTAGAAAACCTGATTATCTTGTTGTTCAACACATGGAGCCAGATCATTCTGCTAATATTATTAACTTCTTAAAGCAATATCCTGAAACCACTGTCGTTGGTAACGCTAAGACATTTAAGATGATGTCTCAATTCTTTGATGAAGAAATTCTACATCAATTAGTTGTTAATGAAGGCGATACATTAGAACTTGGACATCATGTTCTTCATTTCGTCTTTGCTCCTATGGTTCATTGGCCAGAAGTCATGGTCACCTATGATTCGTTAGATAAGGTTTTATTCTCGGCTGATGGCTTTGGAAAATTTGGCGCTCTTGATGTTGATGAAGAATGGGACTGTGAAGCTCGTAGATACTATATCGGTATCGTTGGTAAATATGGTATGCAAGTTCAAGCGCTCCTTAAGAAAGCTGCTACTTTAGATATCCAAATTATTTGTCCTTTGCATGGACCTATTTTAAAAGAAGATTTAGGACATTATCTCAGGCTATATGATATTTGGTCCTCTTATCGTACCGAAACAGAAGGCGTTGCTATTTTCTATACCTCTGTCTATGGTCACACAAAACAAGCAGCTCTTTTGTTAAAAGAGAAATTAGAAAATGCTGGCGCTCCTAAAGTGGCTATTGCTGATTTAGCGCGTGAAGATATGGCGGAAGCAGTAGAAGATGCATTTAGATATGGAAAGATTGTTTTAGCAACTACTACATATAATTCTTCTATCTTCCCATTTATGAATACCTTCATTGAACACTTAGTGGAAAGGAATTATCAAAATAAAACTATTGCGATTATCGAAAATGGCACTTGGGCTCCAATGGCTGCAAAAGTTATCAAGGATAAACTAGCGGGTTGCAAGAATTTAACATTTGTTGAACCTACTGTCAAAATCCTTTCTGCTTTAAAGAAAGAAAACGAGGAACAACTTGATAAAGTTTGTGCTATCTTGACTCAAGAATATCGTGCTCAAAAAGAAGAAAAAGAGAAGACAATTGATCCAACATCCTTGTTTAATATCGGATATGGTTTATATGTTGTCACCACTAATGATGGTAAGAAAGATAATGGTTGTATCGTTAACACTGTTGTTCAACTTACTAGTGATCCATTAAAAGTCGCTGTCGCTGTTAATAAAGCCAATTATACATATGAAGTGATTAATAAGACTGGCTTATTAAACGTCAACTGTTTATCAGTTGAAGCTCCATTCTCTACCTTCCAACAATTTGGTTTTGTTTCTGGTAGAGACACCGATAAATTCAAAGATGAGACAATTTTAAGAAGCCATAATGGTTTGGTTTTCTTAGATAAATACATTAATTCTTTCATCTCTTTAAAAGTTGAAAAATGTATTGATATGAAAACACATGGCTTATTCATTTGTACAGTAGAAGAATCACGTGTTATTTCTAATAAGGAAACTATGACCTATACATATTATCAAAAGAATGTTAAACCTAAACCTCAAGAAAAGAAGAAGGGCTGGGTTTGTAAGGTGTGTGGCTACGTCTATGAAGGCGATGAATTACCAGAAGATTACATTTGTCCACTTTGTAAACATGGGGCAAGTGATTTTGAAAAATTAGAATAAAGGAGAAGAAGATGAAGTACGTTTGTGTTGCATGCGGTTATGTCTATGATGAAGATCAAGGCGTCCCAGAATTAGGAATTACTCCAGGAACAAAATTTGAAGATTTACCAGAAGATTTTGCTTGTCCATGGTGTGGCGTCGGCAAAGACATGTTCCAACCTCAATAAAATATAACGGGTTTAATCCCGTTTATTTTTTTGTTTGAATCTTTTATAATGTTTCCATGAAAATTGGAATTTTAGGTAGTGGCACTTGGGGAACAGCCCTAGCCAACATGTTAGCGAATATGCACCATAAAGTCGTTGTTTATGGTAAATTTGCTGCAGAAATTGATTATTTAAACGAAAATCGCATTCATAAGAATCTTCCTGGATGTGAACTTAATAAAGAAATTCTTTTTACAACAGACATCTCTAAAGCGTGTTTAAATCAAGAAGTAATTATCTTTGCGGTCCCTTCTGTTTTTATTCGCCAAACAGCGATTAACGCTAAAGAGTTCATTAATAAAGATCAGATTATAGTAACTGTCGCTAAGGGTATAGAAGAGAACACTTTATTTAGCATGAGCGAAATCTTGGAGGATGTATTAGGTAAAGATATTAAAGTTGTAGCTTTATCTGGGCCGACTCATGCTGAAGAAGTAGCAATTGGTCAACCGACATTAATTGTTTCTAGCTGCAGTGATATTGAAATAGCAAAGGTTATTCAAAAAGCCTTCTCTAATGAAGTCTTACGTGTTTATACAAACACCGATATTAAAGCTGTCGAATTATGTGGCGCTCTTAAGAACATTATCGCTTTAGCCGCTGGTATGTCTGATGGTATGGGATTTGGAGATAATGCTAAAGCCGCAATCATCACACGTGGCTTAACAGAGATTACACGTTTAGGATTAGCCTATGGTGGCAAAGAAACCACTTTCTATGGTTTAGCTGGTATTGGAGATATTGTCGTGACAGCGACTTCTTTACATTCTCGTAACCATAATGCTGGTGTGCTTCTTGGAAAAGGTGTTTGCCTAGAAGAAACACTTAAGCAAGTTGGTATGGTTGTCGAAGGTATTAATGCATTAGTTTCCGCGAAACAATTGGCTAAGAAGCTTAATGTAGAAATGCCTATTGTCAATGCTGTTTACTCTGTAATCTATGAAGGCAAAAAACCTTTAGTAGCTGTTAGTGAGTTATTTGATAGAAAACAAATTAGTGAATAATGAATAAAAAGACACTCGCAATTCACATTATTATCTATTCATTAGCGGTTGCTATTAATACGCTTATTATTGTTTATTCTTGTTTTAATGGATATCGTTCATCCACACAATCATCTCGAGTAGCCACTGTTGTGGAGAATGTTGTTAATACATTTAATCCTACTGCTGTTACTAACTCTAATAGAGATCAATTTAAAGGTGTCATTAGAAAACTTGTCGGCCACTTTGGTTTTTTCTTTGTAAGTGGTATTTTTTCAACATTATCAATATATTTTCTTATTAATAAGAAAAAGTGGTACAAGTTTTATTATTTAATCTCTATTAGTTTGGTGTTTGGTCTTTTCTGGGCATCTTTAAGCGAAATCATTCAATTACTTGTTCCTGGAAGAAGTGGACAGTTTAGTGATGTGATGATTGACTTTCTTGGTTATACGATAACATTTTTAATTGTTTTCCTTATTATTTATTTATATGAGAAAAAGAAAAAGGAGAAAGAAGTATGTTTACTCAACGAAAAGTAGCCATTATTGGTGATGGAATGGTAGGATCATCTATTGCTTATACCTTAATTGTTAAAAGCAATGTCAATAGCATTACAATCATTGATATTAATAAAGATAAAACTGAAGGCGATGCTCTTGATATGAACCATGCAATGAGTTTATTTTCACCTAAGGAAATAAAGTCAGGGGATTATGAAGATATCAAGGAGGCCGGCATTATTGTAATTACTGCAGGAGCCGCACAAAAGCCTGGAGAAACTAGAATAGATCTCCTTCATAAAAATGAAATGATTTTTGATTCTATCTTTGAACAAATGAAGCCTTATCTAGATCCTAGAAGCATAGTTTTAATTGTCACTAATCCTGTTGATATTTTGTCTTACTATACCTATACAAAACTTGGTTTACCGGCTCAACAAGTCATTGGTAGTGGAACAGTATTAGATACTGCTAGATTAAAATTCTTATTAAGCGAAGATACTGGCATTGACCCACGTAACATTCATGCTTTTGTCGTTGGTGAACATGGAGATAGTGAATTAGCCGCTTATTCTGTAACTTCAATCGGAGGAGTTTCTATTAATACGTATTGTCAAAGTTGTGGAAGATGCAAACGAGGCCTCAATCTAGAAAAGATTGAAGAAGATGTAATTAATTCCGCTTATGAAATAATTCAAAAGAAAGGTAGCACCTATTATGGCATTGCTGCTGCAGTACATAGAATAATAGATGCAATAATTAATGACACCAAGAGCATTATGACTGTTTCTAGTTATATTGAATATGCATATAACGGAGAGATTAGTGATGTTTACCTTTCCGTTCCTTCAGTCGTTGGAAGAGATGGGGTTAGTAAAACTATTTGGCCAGATTATTCTGAAGATGAAAAAAGCGCTTTAATTGAAAGCGCTAATAAACTTAAAGGTTTATATTAATTCCTTAATATATCTAAGTCTTCTTTTAATAAAGGTTTATCGCCGTTATTAATTACTGCATAGTTACCGCGGTAATATGTGATGGCGTTTTTATCTATTATTCTATTTAGTAAGTCTTGATAGTTTGGCATCCTTTGTTTTTGCATAAAGTCAGCACGAGTTTGTTCTTTCTTAATGACGGTCATATAGGTGTCTTTTTCTATTGGAACATATTCTAACCAATGAACAGGAACGGGGTGCATTAAGCCATCTCCGCCAAGTGTAGGAACTAAATCAATATGTTCGATTGTGGAATGTCCGTGAGCTGTAATTTTAACATAATCACCACGTGTTCCTTCTTTGGATATATGATGTGCTTTAAGGATAATATCAGTGGCACAATGCTCTGGTTTGAAATAGCTTTTATCTAATAGGTTAGCCAACGTTTCTATTTCGAAAATTGTGTTATTTCCGCGGTATTTTTTAGAAAAAGTATTATTTTTTGCCAATTGTTGATAACTTGGAATATTTAAGATAGGCATTAAATCAAAATAAACACTCTTGAAAAATGTGCGGTTAAAATTCACAAACTTTTCTCTCGCGTTTTGATAATCGAAATCGACAAAGTCTAAAGGATTACCGACATAGTCAACGTACTGATTATGTTCATTTCTTAAAATATTTAGTGTCTTAACTTTTTTAAATATGAAGTCATCTCCATATGGATCATTATTCTTAATTTGGGCAACGAAATTCTGTTGGGCTAAAGGTGTAAAGAGAGTTCTAAATCCAACTTCATTATTTCTATCAATTGCATGGAATAAGGCTTCAAATTGTTCATTGCCTAAAGCAGTAAAACCTTTGGCTAAATCTTTACGTGATTTATCAGTGAATTTCTTATACTCACTTTTCACATATTTATTAATTTCTTTATCGCTCTTTCCGCTCATGCCGCTAGGTTTACGTGAAAAGCATAACGCACGCGCAATGTCGTTACCAAAGTATATAACTTTCTCATAATTATATAATGGCTTAGGTTTAGTTACAGAAGCTGTAAGAATTTGCGTTCTCATGGTAGTAGTGTATCCACCTTTACCATTAGAAACTCTTACAGGGTAAGTGATGGCTAAAGTACCAGTATAGATATAGTTTCCCATTTTCATGATATGGGATGTTTCAATGACAAATGGATTGCCAATGATGTCTCCTGAGATAACATGAACAGTGGATGAATCATTTCCTCTATTTTCTATATCTCCGTAGTTTTCAATAAACATTTGTAGCTGGTCGGGTGCAAGGGTTTTATGGAAATGAATTGAATCAAATGTTTTGTTCATGATATCTATTTGCATATCATATTCAAACAAACGATTAAGTGCCGCACATTGTGCATAGCCTTCGTCTTTTAATTCCTCTAATTCTTTTTTAAGAATTGATAGGCCGCTTTTTAATTCCTTAATTCTTTTATTTGGACCAATACAAATTAAAACAATGAAGAAAATAGCTAAAGCACCGCCGACAGAAATAGAAATAATACCGATAGTGCTTGATAAGGTTCCGGTGATTCCTAAAACTAATAAGATGATACCCGCTAATAAAGCAAGAACTGCTAAGACAATAAGGAAAGCCCTTAGGCCTTTAAATTTAGAGAGCCTTTTGTTTTGGTTATCAAAGATAGCCAGTTTCTTTTTATATTTTTCAACAGTAACTGTATTTTCCGCCGTATTGATTCCAGATTTTTTCACTAAGTCATCAAAATAATCCGCAGTGATTTGATCGTGCTCGCTCATGGCGCGGTTAAAAGTTTGTAGTGGCTTTAATAATTCATCTGAAGAAATCATATGTTCGCCTCCTTATAGTTTTATCAAATATGAATAAGCTGTTTTGGCATTATTTAAGAAATGATCAGCAACGGCTAAAAAGTTAAAGTTATGTGTTTTCCCTTCTCCACGATAGTGTTTAACAATTGCTACTAAGAACCATTGTAAGGAAATGTAAATACGCCAGAGATAAAATCTCTTCTTTTGTTCAATTGAAGGATTGACAAAGTAAGCTTCTAATAACTTATATCCCTCTTCAACCTTTCCATTAGCAAAACAGGCTATATCATAAATCTCGTCATTGTTACCAACGAATTCAAAGTCGATAAAATAGTAATCATCATTAGTGTCTTTAACAATATTGCTCCTCTGGGCGTCGTTATGAGAGAGAACTAATTTCTGTTCTTCAAGGAATGATTTATTCTTGAACAAAATATCTTTAAGGTCTTGATAATCTTTGCCAAAATCTTTTACGAATTCTAAAGCCTCTTTTTCGTAACCCGCAAAACGTAAAAATGGGTTGTAATTAAACTTAGCAAGCTCTTTACTTTCATGAAGCTTATGGAAGAGAACAGACAACTTTTTATAATCAAATTCATCAATCTTATCAATCGATGTTCCTTCAATAAATTCATTGATTTTTATGCCGTTTTCCGTATCAAAATAGACGTTTTTTGAAGTAATTCCTAAATCAAATATTATTTTTTGGTGTTCTTTTTCTATAGGTCTATCAACCATCTCATTAGCTTGCTCGGTGGAGATATAAAGCACATATTTCTTCTTATTATTTTCCACAACAAAAGATTGGTTCATCATACCGCCAATTAATGGATGAAGAATTGTGGCGGTTGGGCCTAAAGATTTATGAATAATGTCTAAAGCCTTTTCATTTAACATTAGTAATTCCTTCTTTCATATTTTCTTCCATCATTTGATGGACAGTATCACTAATTGTTTTTGCTGGTAAGGTATTAATTTCTTCTGGCTCAAAAATCCTTAAAACCTCAATCTTGACCTTTGTTCTCTTGAATGGGAAATTATGAACTATCTGATCAGTTCCTTTAACTGTACAAACAACTAGAGGAACATTATTTTTAATAGCAAGATTAAAGAAGCCTTCGTGGAATCCTTCTAAACCATCCCCTATGTATCTTTTCCCTTCAGGGAAGACACCAACCGAGCAAATGTTGTTATTGATGTAGTTGGATGCTCTTTTAAATATACTCAACGATTGTAAAGGATCGTCTCTATCAACAGGCATATAACACAAAGCAGTGATGATACGATTAACCATTGGAATCTTGAAGTTTGCATGTTTAGAGATAAATGCAATATCATATTTCATACATTTTTTAGAGATAAGAATGGGGTCAAATTTGCTGCGGTGATTACACACTAAAACAAAGCGTCTACCGCGAGGAAGTAGGTCTTTGCCTTTAAAACGGCAAGAAATATTAGCGTGAAAACAAATATAATCGACACCTTCCTTATAAAGGAAGCGGTAAAATCTTGAAGGCTTTTTAAATTCTTTTTTAACTTTAACCGGTAAAGCCATTAAATAGTAAGCCACGTAGACAATGAGTAAAGACAAGCAATACGCTCCAAAACCTGCGAGCAAAGCAAAAATATAGCTATACCATTTTGTTAAATCATTTGATAACAGATGTAAAGTCAACGCTGCCGCAGCGGATGCGCAGCAAAATAATTCAATGATCATATATTAAAGCTTTGCTGGTGGGATGATTTTAATTCCATGAGGAATGATATCGACATTAAATGTTTGGCCTTTAATGATTTCGCCATCAACACAAATATCAATATCTTTTGTGGCTTCAATCTTAATAGATTTAGCCTTAACATAGATGATTTTCTTTCTAAGTTTAGGATTGGATAAATGTTGCCCAGCTTTATATTTGTTGAACATTTTTAGTAATAAACCAAATAAGGTCATAGTCTTTAAAATAACAACATCGATTAAACCATCGGTATTATCACTGTTTGGAGAAGCATGATATTCTCCGCCAACCCATTGACCTTGGGCCAAGGAACAAAGAAGTAATTTTTTCTTATTTAATTGTTTACCATCAGCAGAGACGATAATTTTATTGAATCTACCTCTTAAGATTGCAGGTAAAATAGCATTTTTAAATCCATAAGGATTTGCTTTGCCTTTAAGTTTATTTTCATTACCTTTAGCACCAACGATGGCATCAAAACCAAAGTTGATAACATTTAATGAATATAAAGGTTCTTCTAGAGATGGTCCATCAATCTTTGAAACATCGATAGGGATAGCTTTGCCCTTAATTAAAGATTCAAAGTTTCTAAACTCATCAATTGTTTCATTTGTAGCTCCATAGATTTTGACAAAGTCATTTCCTGTTCCGCATGGGAAAATAGCTAACTCAACATTAGGATTTCCAATGACTCCAGAAATAGCTTCTTGAATAGTGCCGTCTCCTCCACAAACATAGAGACGGATTGGTTCTTTTTCTTTTGATAAATGTTTCTTTAGATAAGTTGTTAAATCTTTCGGAGAAACAGTTTCATAAATCTCGTAATCTAGACCAGCGAATGCTTTTGTGATTTTTGCGGTGATAGAAGAATAGTTTTTAATAACAAAACCTGACTTCGGATTGATAACAATTAAATGTTTCATATGTATTACCTCTTTTACTTGAAAAAATTATACAAATTTTTCTAAGTAAGGTCAACGAACATAATATCAAGAAAAAATAGACAAAAGAAAACCCCAATTCGTCTAGCAAACTGGGGATTTTATTCACCTGGTGCCCGGGACCGGAATCGAACCGGTACGGTATCGCTACCGCAGGATTTTAAGTCCTGTGCGTCTACCT
>CAMYVX010000006.1 GCA_947302535.1 uncultured Caryophanales bacterium | reverse complement strand
GGATATATATTGGAAGATATTATTCACCAATATATAACCCAGATGCTCGGTTATTCAATTGCCGAGTAAGTTCACGAAATGTATCGAACTCAATAAAAAGGGCTTATTAACTAAAGATGGGAGAATTGCTTGCCCCCATTACAAGGTTAGAAACAATAAAAACACACGAAAGTGATAGTTTTTTATTTTTTAACAATATATGATTATTGTTATGAAAAAAATGCTTATTGCATTACTTGTCACTGCATCAGTATTTTTTACTCTTGTTTTTACCTTGGGCACAATTGGAAGAAATAATGCTGAAGAATTTAAAGTAGCGATGGTTACTGACTTCTCTGATGTTAATGATGGTTCATTTAACCAAGCATGCTACGAAGGGGCCAAAGAGTGGAGTAGAAAACATAACATCACTTTTAACTACTATAAGCCAGCAGGTATTTCTCCTGCTGAAAGAATTAAATCTATGCGACTAGCTATTGATCGCGGCTATAACGTGATCTTATGTCCTGGTTTTGCTTTAGGAGAACCAATTTCTACCGTTGCTCCTGAACACCCAAATGTTCAATTTATTGGTTTAGATATTTCTAGCCTTCAACTATTTGATAACGTCACTGTTTATAATTATCATGAAGAAATAGCAGGATATTTAGCAGGATACGCAGTAGTAAAAGAAGGTTTTAGAAAGCTTGGTTTTTTAGGCGGACAAGAATACGAATCAATTATTAGATATGGATATGGCTATATTCAAGGGGCTGATGATGCCGCAAATGAATTAGGAGAACATATTGATATCGATTATGTTTATGGCGGTCAATTCTTTGGTGATAGTGATATTCATAATTATATTTACCAGTGGTATAAAAACGGCACAGAAATAGTGTTCTCTTGTGGAGGAAGTATTTATACTTCTGTTGCTTTAGCAGCTAAAGAAAATGGTGGCTATATGATTGGGGTAGATAGCGACCAAGCTCCAATTGTGGACCGTGACTTTGCACCTGGAATTTGTATTACCAGTGCGATGAAAATGATTAAAAAAACCGTAATAGATAAATTAGAGATGTGCTATCAAGGCATACCTTTAGAAGGTGGGCTACAAAATCTTGGCTTAGTCTCTGGAGAACACGTCGAAGAAAACTATGTCCAACTCCCTTTAGATGATTGGAGAATGGAAAATTTCACAGTGGATGAATATAAAGAATTAGTGAACTATCTATATAATCACGAAGAGGCAGTTAGCCCTGATATCCACTATAAACCAGGAGAAGTGCCTGTTAGTGAATACACAACTATAATCCCTCATGACAACATTAAATAATATGGAAGAAACAACATATGCGATTGAAATGTTAGGCATTACCAAAAAATTTGGTAATATATTGGCCAATGACCACATTGACATTAGACTTCAAAAAGGTCACATTTTAGCGTTGTGTGGCGAAAATGGTGCCGGTAAATCCACAATTATGTCGATTTTATTTGGATTATATGCTCCAGATGAGGGAATTATTAAAAAAGAAGGAGTAGAGGTAAAAATCACTAATCCTAATGACGCCACTAATTTAAATATTGGCATGGTTCATCAACACTTCAAACTAGTGGACACATTTACAGTGTTGCAAAATATTGTTTTAGGCGATGAAACTCTTAAAGAATTTAGAGGAGATAATCTTAACATTGTTAAGAAGTCACTTAACTATTTAAACAAACACATTTTCAAAATTCTTGATTATAAAAAAGCTAGAGAAGATATTAACAAGATTATTAATCAATACGATTTACAAGTTGATTTAGATAAGAAGATCAAAGATATCTCAGTAGAGATGCAGCAAAAAGTGGAAATCATTAAAATGCTCTATCGTAAGAACGATATCTTAATTTTTGATGAACCAACTGCAGTGTTAACCGAACAAGAAATCCAAAACTTCTTAAAAGTAATGAATAATCTTAAAAAAGAAGGGAAATCAATTATCTTTATTTCCCATAAACTTAATGAAATATTTGCGGTTAGTGATCAAATCACTGTCATTAGAAAAGGTAAGTATATTGATACTTTAAAAACAAGTGAGACCACTAAAGAAGAAATATCCGCTTTAATGATGGGCAGAAAACTAAAAGATTTTAAAGAAAAATCTAAAAAGACTCCAAAAGAAGAAGTCTTAAGAGTGGAACATTTAACAATGATTGATCCATTCTCTAAAAAGAAAGTGGTTAATGATATCTCTTTTAACGTTAGAAAAGGAGAAATCGTCACTTTAGCGGGAATTGATGGTAACGGGCAACAAGAAGTAATTTACGGCATTACCGGAATTAAAAAAGCCCGTGATGGAGTTATCTTATTAGATAAAAAAGATATATCTTCTTATTCTATTAGAGAAAAGATTAAAGCTGGTATCTCTCATATCCCTGAAGATAGACATAAACACGGCTTAATCTTAGATTACTCAATTTATGAAAATACTGTACTAGATCGATACTACGAAAAAGAATTTTCTAAATGCTTATTTTTAAATGAAAAGAACATTAAAAAATACGCGGATGAATTAATTGATAAATATGATGTCCGTTCTAGTGGAGACGGTAACACAATCGTTAGAAGTATGTCTGGAGGAAACCAACAAAAAATAATTGTTGGCAGAGAAATAGAACGTAACCAAGATTTATTAATTGCGGTTCAACCAACTAGAGGTTTAGATGTTGGAGCAATTGAAGGAATTCATAACCTTTTGCTCGAGCAAAGAGAAGAAGATAAAGCAATCTTATTAGTCTCTTTAGAATTAGACCAAGTCTTTACTTTATCAGACCGTATATTAGTAATGTATGAAGGTGAAATTGTTGGCGAATTCACCCCAGAAAAAGTAAATAAAAAAACTCTAGGTTTATATATGTCAGGCGCTAAAAAGGATGAAGTTAATGCGATTAAGGAGGGTGCAAATGAATAAGATTAAATCATTTTTCTCTTCTTTAATTAAAAAAGACTCTACTAAAACAGTGGTGACATCTTTATGGTGTGCTTTACTGGGTTTGATTTTAGGTTTCTTTATTTTATTAGTCATTAATCCAAGCAATGCAGCGTATGGTATGAGTTCAGTATTAGGAAATTATTTAATCTTCTCTAATCCTGGTGACAGATTAAATTATTTTGGTCAGACCTTAGCGAAAACCGCTCCATTAATTGCGATGAGCTTATCAATTTTAGTCTCTTATAAAGCAGGTTTATTTAATTTAGGTGCTTCTGGACAATATTCAATTGCGGTACTTGTGATCTGCTTTTTAGGAGTAGGTGCGAATTGGCCCTGGTACGTCGTCATGATTATCGCCATGATTGCCGCTGCTATTTGGTCAGCTATTACCGGATTATTAAAAGCCTTTTTTAACGTTAACGAAGTTATTTCTGGCATTATGCTTAATTGGATTGCCTTATATTTAGTTAATGGCCTTTTATCTAATAGTAGTAGTGTTTGGGATGGAGCTCACTCGGAATCAATAATGATTACTAGTGAATATAATTCATTTATTCCTTCTATTGGATTAGATAAATTATTTGCTGGTAACTCAATTGTCGGACTAGGAATGATTTTAATCTTAATAGTGGTCATAATTATCTTTATCTTATTAAAGAAAACTACAGTGGGCTATGAACTTAAGGCTACTGGACTTAATAGTGATGCTGCTAGATACGCTGGAATTAGCAAAGTTAAAAGCATTTTAATCGCAACTGCTATTTCCGGTGCTTTAGCAGGCTTATCAGCCTCTCTCAGCTTACAAAACGGATTCACTAGTTGGAGATTATCTTCTGTTCCTCCAGAAATTGGCTTCCAAGGAATTTCTTCAGCCTTCTTAGGAGGACTTCATCCAATTGGAGTAATCTTCTCTTCGTATTTTATTATGCATATCACCGAAGGTGGATCAATGATTACTGATTTAGGTTTCTCTCCTGAAACTGCTTCAATTATGACTTCTGTGATTATTTATTTATCTGGATTTGTCTTCTTTATTAAAGAAGCGATGCGAAAATTTGAAATTAAAAGCGAACTTAATAAGCTAAGTAGAAATAAGGAGAACAAAGTATGAGTGCTGTATTATTTCTTTTAGCGTTTGTTTCTATTCTTACTATTGTTGCTTTAGGAGGCATGTTCTCTGAAAAAAGTGGTACAGTCGCTTTATCTTTGGAGGGCTGTATGACTTTTGGCGCTTTTAACGCCGGCATGGTGATGTATGTTCTTCCTAATAGTGTACCTGCTGGAATTAGCGCATTAATTGTGATCCTTGTCGCTATAGTTAGTGCAGGATTATATTCTTTATTATTAGCGGTAGCGTGTGTGACTTTTAAAGCTAATCAAACTTTAGTAGGAACCGCTTTAAATATCTTAGCTACTGCTTTAGCAGTAGTCTTAATCAAACAAGTTACTAGAACCGAAGCTTTACCTCTTGGTAATTCTCGACTTAGCTTTATGAGATTCTATGAGATCTTTAATGTCAATTTCTTTGGTATGCAAGGTGTCAGTTTTAACTGGCTTATTATCATCGCTTTAGTTTTAGTGCCAATTGTTTATGTCGTTATTTATAAAACCAGATTTGGTTTAAGACTTTCTAGCTGTGGAGAAAACCCATCTAGTGCCGATTCTTTAGGAATTAATGTTAATAAGACTAGATATATTGGTATTATCATTTCTGGCGCTTTAGCGGGATTCGGTGGCTTATTCTTAATCACTATGAATTCTGAATGGGAATTTGCCAATGGGGCAACTGGATTTGGTTATCTGGCTTTAGCGGTTTTAATCTTTGGGCAGTGGAAGCCTTTATATATCTTATTAGGCGCCTTAATCTTCTCAGGATTTAAGACATTATCTGTTTTCTATTCATCAATTAATTTCTTAAATAATTTAGGAATCTCATCTTACTTCTATTTAGCGCTTCCTTATGTTGTGTGTTTAATTGTATTAATATTTACCAGCAAGAAAAATGTTGGCCCAAAGGCTCTAGGTGAGCCTTATGATAAAGGCAAAAGATAGTTTTAAAACAGCTCTTAAAGTACTGACATAGGCCAAATAATTAGACAACTTTGTGCATACAAAGATGTTGAGATAATCGAAGCCCATGTAGTGCCAGATCACATACATATGTTGGTTCGCATACCACCAAAGAGATGGGGTTCCATTTATAGAACTACTAGATAACTGGAAATGTCTAAGATGTAGACAGCCAAAAGAAAAATTTAACGCAGCTTAAATGCAAACAAGTATTCCCCTCTATACAGGGGTTTTGTATTGCTTGCTTTTTTTAAAAGGCATATAATTGCCTTATGACTTTTTCCATATTAATTCAGATTGTTTTATTAGGTATTGGTCTATCAATGGATGCTTTTTCTGTCGCTTTAACTGATGGATTAACATATGTTGATATTAATAAAAAGCGCTCTTTCTTTATTGCTTTTGTCTTTGGATTCTTGCAAGCTTTTATGCCATTAGTGGGTTTTTGGCTTGTTGAATTAGTGGAAGTTCTTGTTTCTGGAGGAGGGGCAAAAGCGGGCGAGATAGCTTCCATCATAGTGGTGTGGTTAGCTTTTGCTTTACTTTTATATATTGGTGGCAGGATGCTTATTGAATCAATTATTGAAATGAAAAAACCTAAAGAAGAGAAAAAAGAAAGATGCTTCTCTATTAAAGAAGTTGTTTTCTATGGCTTTGCTACCGCAATCGATGCCTTAGCCGCTGGAGTTGCGTTACACGCTGATATGTCAACGACATCAACAATATGGCTCCATGTTAGTATTATTTTAGTTATCACTTTCATTATTTGTTTAATTGGTTTATTTCTTGGTAAACAAGTAATGAAATTCTTAAAAGGCAAATATGAGATTGCCGGAATTATTGGAGGAGTTATTTTAATCCTTCTTGCTGTTTGGGTTGTACTTAGCCATTACGCCGGGATATAAGTTTACTTATTATCTTGATAATCTACTTTTCGTTATCTATAATGTGTAAGAAAGGTAAGAAAAGTAAGAATATGAATAAAGTAAATGATTCCCGCTTTATTGTCTCCGTAAAGGTGGGACCAAAAGGACAAATCACCATCCCTAAAGAAGCCAGGGAAATGTTTTCTATTCAAGAAGGGGATACATTAATGGTGATGGGAGATAAATCTAGAGGCTTAGCTTTATTAAAAGCAGAGGCTTTCTATGAATTAATGGAGAAAAAATAATGAGTACTTTATTAAAGTTAGAGAAAGTTAATAAATCATATCCTTCTTTTCATCTTAAGGATGTCTCTTTTGTTATTAGACCGGGAGAAATTATGGGCTTTATTGGTCGTAATGGAGCGGGTAAAACAACAACCTTAAAGAGCATTATGAATCTTGTTCATTACGATAGTGGAACAATAGCCGCTTTTGATAAGGACATGAAAGATTTTGAATTAGAGAACAAACAAAGAATTGGTTTTGCTTTAAGCGAGATAAATTATTATCCCAATAAAACTATCCGCTCTTTAATGAAGGTAACAAGAAAGTTTTATAAAAACTTTGATGAGAATAAGTTTTTAGAAGTTTGTCGTTTATTTAATTTAGATTTAGACAAGAAACTAGAAGAATTATCTAGCGGTATGAAAGTGAAATATTCAGTAGCGATAGCTTTATCTCATCATGCGGAATTATTGATATTAGATGAACCCACAAGTGGGCTTGATCCAGTTTCTAGAGATGAGATATTAGATATATTTAAAGAAATTGTAAAGAATAAGGATAGAGCCATCTTATTCTCCACTCATATTACGAGCGATTTAGATAAATGCGCTTCTCATATCACTTATATCCATGATGGCTCTATTTTATATACAGGTAGTAAACAAGACTTCATTAATTCCTATGCCTTTGTTGTTGATAAGACTAACAATGTCTTATTAGAAAAAGAATATATTGCTTATAAAGAGGTCGATGAACATATCGAAGGACTAGTTAGTAGCGATAAGAAAGACTTATTTAAGAAAAAAGGTATTGAAATTAAAGAGCCAGATTTAGAACAAATTATGGTCTATTTAGAAAGGAGTAAGAATCATGAAAGCTTTACTTTATAAAGAATTCAAATTAGCGATGCACCCCATTTGCTATATCTTCATTTTCCTTTTTCCTTTTATGATTTTAATCCCTGGCTATCCTTTAGCGATTGGTTATATCTATATTTTATCTTGCTACCCTATCATCTTTTTAGGGGCAAACAAGGGTCAACAAAGTAATGACTTATTATTTTCAACATTACTTCCTGTCAGAAAGAAAGATATTGTTTTAGCTCGTATATTTACCGTGATGATTATTCAATTTGTCTTTATTATTATGATGAGTTTATTACTTCCATTAGCCTTTTATATCCAATCTTTAGGTAGCGGGAAATTTGATAACGCTGGCTTAACATTAAACGGCTATGTCTCTATTGTGGCGATTGCTTTAGTGGGATATGCAGTTGCTGACCTTATTTTCTTCCCTATTTATTACAAAAAAGGTAAATCGATAGTCATGTCCACTTTGCTTACCATTTTAGGGTTTACTGTCTATTTATCTATTTTTACAATTATTCTTCCTTATATTCCTGGATTTAATGGATATAAATCGTTCTTATGTGATAGTGATTTATGGATTCAGTTCCTGCTCCTTTTAGGGGGACTTGTTCTCTATGGTCTTATCCATTTACTAGTTTATCGTATCTCGGCGAAAAGACTTGAGAAGGTAGATTTTTAAAGAAGGGATGTACTCCCTTTTATTTTTCTTTATAATAAAGAAGTATTATGTCAAAGTATTATAAAGACCATTATGATGTCGTTATTATAGGTGCCTCTTTAGCGGGTTTATCAAGCGCTTTAACTTTAAGTGGGCACGGATTATCTGTTTTAGTTTTAGAACAACATAATCTTCCTGGGGGAGTGGCGACTTCTTATGTTAGAGATAAAGTTGAATTTGAAGCTTCTCTTCATGAAATGATGTCAATTGGTAGTAACGAAAATCCATTAATGATTCGACAGTTTTTTAATGAATATGGTATCGATGTTGATTGGATTAAAATTAAAGACTGCTTCCATCTAGTTACTAATGATTTAGATTTTGTTTTATCTCCAGGAAATGAAGGAGACTTCTCTTTGCCTTGTAAACAAATAGCAGAGGCTTGTGAAGATAAAGACGGATCTATTTATAATAGACTGGTGTCTTTCTTTTCTTTATGTGGAAAGATTTATGAAGCCTCGAACGCGATGACTTTAAAAGATTTTTCTAATATGGCCATTATGAAAAAGTTTAAAGATTTTCTTTCTTATGCTGGCTATAGTGTAAAAGAAGCTTTTGAAGCCTTTAATTTACCGCAAACTGCGATTGATATATTATCTGCTTATTGGGTATATTTAGGATCTCCAATTAGCGAGACTCCTTTTGTTCCTTACGCTTATTTATTGTACGACTATATAGGTTATGGCTCTTATATGCCAAAACATACTTCTTATGAGATGTCTTTAAAGCTTTTAGAGGCTGTTGAAAATCGAGGCATTCAAGTAGAATTTAATCAAAAAGTACATAAAATCCTAGTTAAAAACAAAAAAATTGATTCTATTCTTTTAAATAACGGTATTACTATTTCTTGTGACTATCTTATTTCTGGAGCCTATCCTAATACGGTTTACCAAAAGATGATTGTGTCGGATAAGAGGATAAATAAGAAAGCCTATAAAACTATCAATGCGATGGAATTAGGGGTGTCATGCTTTTCTCTTGTTATGCTTCTTGATAAACCATATAAGGATTTAAACATTAATGATTACGCAACTTTTTATAGTGATGGTGAATTTAATTGCGATAAGCAATTTAAAGAAGGTAAATCTACTTCTTCTTGGACCTTCTTAACTAGTGTTTGTCCAAACGTTATTAATCCTTTAGCCTCTAAAGAAGGAACATCTATTTATTCCATTACTTGTCTTCCTTTAGGTGTCGCTTTTAAAGACATGAAAGCGGAAGAATATGAAGATTATAAAAATAGAATCGCTAATGAATTAATTGCTAAAGAGAGTAAGAGACTAAATGTTGATTTAAGAAAACACATCATTGATCTTATTGTTGAGACTCCGATTACTATCGCCCATTATACTGGCGCTTATATGGGAAGCATTTATGGATATCGTCATAAGATGGATAATTCTGTAGTGGCTCGTCAACAGGATAAGAATAAAGAAGAATTTGTTAAGAACCTTTTCTTTACTGGCGCTCATCAACTTAATGGAGATGGCATGGCCCCTGTTATAAATAACGGTAGAAAAGTGGGGATAGATGTACTAGCTAGAGCCAAGAGGAGGAAGAAATATGAAAATTAAAAACCTCCTCAAGACGCTTAAGAATATATCTTTAAGAAGAAAGACTATTAAAAAAAGTTGTTCATCTTTAGAGAAAGATTATATTGCTTCTATTAACAAAAACTTACATCCTGGTCTTATTACTGGCAAAGTTAGCTCAATTGAGGCTGTTAGCAAGGCTTGTAAAAAGATTAGAATTGAAAGCAAAGATGTTCCACTTTTTAAAGCTGGTAGTTATGCTTCCTTAATACTTAAGATAGAAAACACTATTACGAGTAGAGCGTATTCAATTGTTTCCTCTCCTTTAACTAGTTACAAAGAAAAATATATTGAGATTATTGCTAAAGAAAAAGCCGACGGCTTTGTTTCCGCTTATTTGTGTCATGACTTAAAAGTTGATGACGAAATAAGAATGGAAGTTGGGTTGGGCAATTTTGTATATGAACCTTTAAGAGACAAAAATAACATCCTCGCTATTGCGGGAGGAAGTGGAGTAACTCCATTTGTTTCTATTGCTAAAGATATTAACGAAAGAAATCTTGATGTTAATATAACTATTCTATTAGGTGATAAGAATTATGAAGATATTATCGATTTACCACTTTTAGATTCGCTAAACTCTAAAAGAGTTAGAGTGGTTCATGTTTTAGAGAATAAATACCCTTCCTTTAATAGTGAAGTTGGTTTTATTGATGCTTCTATCATTAAGAAATATTTAAAAGAAGATACTTCAATATTTGTATCCGGGCCGAAAGGGATGAAAGATTACTTAAAGAAAGAATTAAGTAAACTTCCTATGGATATGAGGAAAGTTCGTTTTGACGTTGAACCAACTGGGACATTAGATATTCAAGAAGAAAAGTTTTATAACATTGAAGTTCATATTGGCCTAGAAGTTAGAAATATCAAAGCCAAAAATAGCGAATCAATATTAGTGGCTTTAGAAAGAAATAATATATATGTTCATTCTGCTTGCCGTAGTGGCGAATGTGGCTTTTGTCGATTAAAAGTTATTAAAGGTGAATATTTAATTAGAGAAGAAAACGATCACCGCCGCTACAGTGATAAAGAGGCTTGCTATATTCATAGCTGCGTAACTTATCCACTTTCGGATATGGTGGTAAAAGTTAATATTCCTTCATTTTTAAACGAGGAAGAATAGAAAGATTATATTCATTTATAAAAGATAGATACCAATCTTCTTTTAGTCTAGCAAAATCGTTTGGTGTATGAGCATCAACTCCAACGATAAAATCAATAGAATAATCTTTAGCAACTGAGAAGAATTCTTTAGATGGATAGGGTCTATAGTAGTGATGTCCATTAAGATTGATCTCTAGAGGAATATGGCACTCTTGAGCGCATTCACATATTTCTTTACTCATGTTAATAAAGAATTCATTGAATTCTCCTTTTATTGAAGGAACAAAGAGATCAGGATGAGCAACATATTTAAATAGACCACTTCTCATTCCTTTAATTAGATCTTCTTTATATTTGGTGTAATTAGCTAAGGGAGTGTCTTTAGAAAAATACCACTCAACATTATTGTCTTTATCAATACGGCAGTGTTGACCAAGAATAAGATAATCGACTTTTTTACTTTTCAGCAAGTCTTTATAATATGGGACGAAGTCTTCCAAATATTCACACTCAAAACCAATAAGGATTTCAATTTGTTCTTTATATTTCTCTTTTAATCTATTTATCGAAGAAAGATAATCTTCTAATAAGGAAAAATCACCCCTAATACCATTTTGGCTAATGTGGGGTAACATAACATGATCAGAAAATCCTAATACTTTAATACCGTTACTAATAGCGTTGAGAACATATTCTTCATCTTCTCCGCGAGCGTGGCCACAGCGTTTAGTGTGTGTATGATAACAATAATCTATCATCATAATAAAGGTGAGAATAATTGCAAAAACGCGCAGATTAAGCGGTTAAACGAGGAAAATTTATAAGTAAGTAAAGTAATTTGTTCACTCTTAGAAATCATTTCTTCATAGTCTTTATCTATATCAGAGTTGATGTGGCTATCATAAATAATAGCACCATCCTCATAGTGGTGAACTAATGAACGATAATCAAAGTTAATCGTGCCGACAAAGGATAAATTTCCATCAACGGAAACTATTTTTGCATGGTTAAATCCTGGGGTAAATTTATACACTTTTACTCCAGATTCTAAAAGCGACTTAATGGAAGAGAAAGTCATCCAATAAACTAGCTTCTTATCTGGGATACCAGGAATTGTTAGTTTAACATCTACCCCTCGTAAGGCGGCGTTTCTTAAAGCACTCATGAGACGATGACTGCATATTAAATATGGTGTGGAGATATAGATTCTCTTCTTTGCGTTTTCAATCATATGGACGAAAGTGTTTTCTCCAATTTGATCAGAATAGAATGGATTAGGTCCATCAACAAACGGGAAGATAAAACCATCTTCATTATATTTTTCATACGGGTCTTCTAAGTAGAAGTCATAATCAGATTGTTCTCTTCTCGTCATATCAAACATTGATAGGAAGAAGATGATAAATGATTTGATCGCGCTTCCTTGAACTTTAATACCAACATCTTTCCAATAGCCAAATGGGTGAGTGTAATTGATATATTCATCGCGGATATTGAGCCCGCCTGTATAAGCAGCGGTATGATCAACGACAATAATTTTTCTATGGTCTCTATTATTATAGATACCAGACATGATTGGTTTCATGGGATTAAAGACGTAGGCTTCTATGCCTTCTTTTCTTAGACGACGATAATAATTTACATAAATGTAAGGATTACTTCCAACATCATCATAAAGGATTCTAACTTTAACGCCTTCTTTAACTTTCCTTAAGAGGATTTCGTGAATTTCATCCCATAATTTTCCTAAACCAATAATAAAAGATTCAATAAGAATGAATTTCTTTGCTTTTTCCATTTCTTTCTTCGCATCTTCAAAGAAAGATTCTCCATCTTTAAAGTAGGTAATATGGTTATCAAAAAAACCAGTATCACCTTCGATATTTCTTAAATAGTTAAAGAGATTAGTGTTGTGCCTAATCTTACTATCATATTCTTCAACGCTGTTTTTATTAACAACGCGATATTTTAAAGAATTTTCTTTTCCATAATTAAGAAATTTCTTTTCTCTTTTTCTTAAGCGGTTATTACCAAAAAGGAAGAATGTAAGAATACCAGCGACTGGGACCGCTAAAAGGACAACAATCCATGTTAACAACAAAGACAACTATTAGTATCGCGAGAACACGGCACGCCACACTGATTGGGAGAAGGTGAACATAGGCATAGAAGGCCAAAAATAATATGACGCCAAATTCTATAAGTATTAATAAGGCGACGATAACAAAGCGAGAAAATATTTTCTTTAAAATGCCCATATGTAATGATTATACCACTTTTGTTTAATTTTATTAAAAATCTCAATACAATATTTATAAAATTAGGTATAGTAATAGTGTTATGAAGATTTTATTAAAGAACGCTAGAATACTTTCAATGGAAGACTCCGATATTGTTTTTGGAGATATTCTTATTGAAAACAACCGTATCAAAAAGATTAGTGAAAAGCCTCTTAAGGAGAAAGTTAATATCATAAGAGATTGTCATGGTAATCTTTTAATGCCAGGATTTAAAAATGCCCACGCTCATAGTGCGATGACATTCTTACGTAGTAAGAGTGATGGTTTAAAGCTACATGATTGGCTTTTTGATGTTGTTTTTCCTCGTGAGAAAGAACTAAAAGAAGAAGATGTTTATCACTTTGCTAAAGTAGCTTATTTAGAATATATCCGTAACGGCATTACTGCTTGTTTTGATCAATATTATTTCCCACACATGTCCGCGAAAGCAGCGGAAGAAATGGGTATGAGAGTTGTTTTGTTAGGAACTTATAATGGTTCTTATGAAAAAGTACTTTCTACATATCATTATTTTAACGATAAGAAAGATTCCTTGATCACCTATTGTTTAGGAGTTCATGCCGAATATACAACCGGCGATATAGAACTAGAAATGATGAAAAAAGCTGTTAAAGAATTAAAAGCGCCTTTCTATGCTCACATTAGCGAAACAAAAGATGAAGTTGATAATTGTTATAAAGCTAGAGGATGTTCGCCAGTAAAATTCTTTGCTGATGCTGGATTGTTTGATTATGGCGGAGGCGGATATCACTGTATCTACTTTAATGAAGAAGATATAAAGATATTTAAAGATAAGAAATTAAACGCTGTTTCTTGTCCTGGTAGTAACACCAAACTCTCAAGCGGTATTCCTCCAATTACTGATTATTTAGAAGCTGGTATTAATGTAGCTCTAGGAACAGATGGACCAGCAAGCAACAACTGTTTAGATATGTTTAAAGAAATGGCTTTAACATTTTCATTACAAAACCTAAGAACAAAAAATCCAAATTGTTTGGCTTCATTTGATATTTTAAAGATGGCCACTTGTAACGCAGCAAGAGCCATGGGATTAAATGAATGTGATGTTTTAAAAGAAAACAAATTAGCGGACATTATTGAAATAGATTTATCTTCTCCAAATATGCAACCACTTAACGATATCATCACCAATATCGTTTATAGTGGTAACCCCTCAAATATTTCCATGACTATGATTAACGGAAAAATCCTCTTTGATAAAGGAGAATTCTTCTTAGATGAATCTATTGATGATATTTTTAATAATTGTCAAAAAGCCACTGATGAATTAGAAAAGAGATATCTATCTCATCTTCATGATCAAACGGTTTAATCCTTCAATACTTAATAATTCTTTGATATCGTCGAAACTAGTGAAGTTCATATCATTAGTGATATGAAATATTTTGTTTATGATGTGATCAGTTTCGTTTTCTTCATAATTAAAAAACGAAGAATCAACGTCGTCTAAACATTCTTGAATCACATAGATACAGAGTCTTCTTAAATAAGCATATAAAGAACGTTCAAGCCAGAAAGATAATTCCTTGATAGGAAGAGCATTTTTATTCGCTATGAACTTAATGAATGTTGGAAGACCGTCTTCTGGATTATGATATATATCGACAAAAGCAAAATCATAAGTCTTATCATATTTTACTTTAAAAGCATCACTATGAATGATGTTTATAGGACACTTCCCTTCATTAAAATAGCGACGAATATGTTTGTTGAATAAGTTAATTACATTTTTGTCTTTTTCAATGATAGTGATTGAAGTGACTTCATTTTTTAGATGGACCATGTAAGCAAAATATCCTAGGCCTAGTCCATAAGTGATAACTTCTCCATGAGCCTTTGCGATGGCCTCTTTCATGGTAAAAATCTCATTAGGATTAATAGCCATCCAAATGCCGTTTTTATTGACCAAAGATGGGAAAGTAACTTTCTCTTTGAAATAGGCAGTTTGTGGATATTCATCAAAATTGGAATCAACCTCTATATCGTCTTTAGCAAAACCTTGATATGGGTTATAAACCTGAGTCTCGTAGCGGCAGTCTTTTTCATTAATTTCTGGTATTTTTACCGTGTTATAGTATGGATTTTCTGTGATAATTGATATATCGAGCTCCTCTATATACGGTTTAATATACTTATCAATAAGGCGTTTATCTTCTTTAGAAAATTCTCCTACATTCCAAACTTGTCTCATTTTTTCAATGTAGTCATTTTTATCTTTGACATAGGAGAAACCTTTGTTAGTCATATAAAAATTCATCAGCATATCAGAAATGATGATGTTTCTTTCTTTTGCTTCAATTAACTTTTGTAATTTGACTAACTCTATTGGCCTTAATTTGAATCTCATCCTCTTTATTTTCCTATTTGGAAAGAACTTAAACAAGTGGTAAAAGTGAAAAATGATCCTATTGGAACATTTTATCTAGTATGAAAAAGTACATTATGCCATAATAGTGGCATGGGTTTAGAAAAAGCTT
The DNA here is from genome assembly GCA_947302535.1 of uncultured Caryophanales bacterium. Classification (GTDB taxonomy): domain Bacteria; phylum Bacillota_I; class Bacilli_A; order RFN20; family CAG-826; genus CAMYVX01. The sequence goes on along the minus strand of CAMYVX010000006.1, from coordinate 47,701 downwards.
ATTGTAGATTTTGTTCTAACGAAGATAAAGGTCGTTATTCTATTTTCGAAGCAGTCGCTGAGGCCGAGATTTGTTATTGTCCTTATTGCACTAGAGGTTTGAAACCAAAAGACGCAATTAAAGACTTTAACAATTTAATGAATAACTTTATCAAAAAAGCGAATAAGGTTTTATATGAAAAAACTGATTTTGCGGAAGCTTATCGTATGTTTGGCCGTATCATCGACCTTGTTCCTGAGTCAGAAGAAGCTCGTTTTGGTCGTCTAATTGCCTTGCTTTATCTTTCTACTTTAAGAAAAGCTTATTTTAAAGAATTCTATGAATTATTTAATCGTGATAAAGAGTATTATTTTTCTCGCAGCAGGAATAAGGATTCGTTTGTTATCTTTTTAGAGAAAATTAATTTTGCGATTGATGAGTATGATCGTCTATTTAGACGTCGTCTTATGTACCATCGTTATTTCTATAATGCTGATTGCATTAAACTTTTCCTTGTTCGTATTAACGAAATTAAACGATTAAAACAGATGATGCTTCTAGAGTTAGAACCCTATATGCAAAAAGAAAAGCACTCTACTAGAGCAAGCTCTTTATATAATGAATTAGAATTAGAGATTTCTACAAAGGAAAATGAAGCCAAACACAAATTTATTACTGGTGATGGATCAACTTACAAGTTGATTGAATTTAGTGATAAGGGAAATCCACTTCTTGCTAAAGAAGAACACAAGGCTAAAGTTAGTGGTATTCGTTTGTTCAATAAGACTTTAGAAGATGATGGAACATCAAAGTATTTAATCAAAGATAGAGTTTTCCCTGATAACACTCATCTATATCGTTGGGTGAAGGTTGATTTCATTTTCATTATCATCTTCTTCTTTGCTATCTTCGCTTCTTTAATTGCGACTGCCCTTTTAAGAAAACAAACCGACCTTTATTGGATCGGCTATATAGTTTTCGGTTTATCTGTTACTGTTTTTATTGTCTTATTAATTTTAAGAATTGTTTGGCGTTATAAGATTAAATCTAGACGTCATCTTATTGACTGATTGATTTTTAAAAACGTTAATAATTTTTTCAAGGCTTTTCCGCGGTGGGAGACTTTGTTTTTTATTTCATCTCCAATTTCTGCATATGTCAGACCAAGTTCGTCCACTAAAAAGATAGGGTCATAACCAAAGCCTGTTTCTCCATGCGCAGTTTCGGTGATGTGACCTTCAGTAATTCCTTCAAATAACAAAGGCTTATTAGCTACATTAAGAAGAACAATATCACATACAAATCGAGCCTTACGGTCTTTTCCTTCTAATCTTTTAAAAATATCTTTAAAGGCTTCTTGATGTCCTCCTAAAGAGGAAGCGTAACGAGCAGAATGTAGACCAGGTTCATTATTTAAAGCAAGGATTTCTAATCCTGAGTCGTCAGCGATAATAGCTTTATTTGTAAAACGTTGTACGGCTTGAGCTTTGATAAGAGCGTTTTCATAATAATTCTTTCCGTTTTCATCCACTTCGCCGATATCAATGTTCAAATCTTTAAGACCATAAACAACAATCTTGTGTGGCGCTAAAATTGATCTTACCTCTTTTAATTTATGAGCATTATTGGTGGCTAATACGATTTCAAAATTCATCTTCTATTCCTCGAATTTAATAAAACCCTGATAACATCAGGGCTCTAAATTTTTTGCATCTGGAGCAGGTGACGGGAATCGAACCCGCGTATTCAGCTTGGAAGGCTGAAGTTCTACCATTGAACTACACCTGCATCAATCGTTGCGGTTAATATTATAAAACTCGTAACGATTAATAATCAATTTTATTTTCCTAAAAATTTTAAAAGATCATTCTTGTTCATATAACCAAGCTTTTGATTTTTCATAGTCCCATCTTCTAAATAGAACAAAGAAGGAATGGCTTGGACTTTATAACGTTGAGCAAGAACACCTAATTCATCAACGTTAACTTTGACGATAGTAACATCATTTAGTTCTGAAGAAAGCTCTTCTAAAACGGGAGCAAGCATTTTGCATGGTCCACACCAATCAGCATAAAAATCAACAAGGACTTTTCCACTTTTAATTACTTCATCAAATTCGTTTACTGACTCAACATGTTTTAACATATTTTTTTCTCCTTATAAGCTTAATAAATAAAATATTAATGCGAGTATTCCAATATGTAATGGATAGTAGAGATAAGATCCATATTGGAACCACTTTTTATTATAACCGCGCTTGCCATTATAAAACAAAAGTAATGCACCAGAAAATATCGCATAAAGTTGCACTGAGCCTAATTCGTTAAGTCCATAATTCAAATTATAATAAATTATAGTAGCCACAAAGATTACGATTAAGGCTAATAAATTAGAGAGTGTGAGATCAAATGGTGTTTCTTTAACGCTTTCAATATCAACACCAGCATTATTAGCATAAATAGAAAGAAGAAAATCTTTAAATAGACTCATGAAATAGAATCCATAAATCATCAGTATGCCATAGTAGTGATATTGGAGCCTAAAGATAGCAGGGAACCAGTGAATGATGATACCTTGACTGGCTTCCATACTATTAGCGGCAGTTGATAAAATAGCAATAGCTAGAGGTATCAACGCTATAAATTTAAGGTAGATTTCTTTTCGCTTTAAAAAATATACGCCGACCGCGCCAAGGAAGAGATCCATAAAGATATTACCCATATTGTTAGGAAAGCCCATATTTCCATAAATCATTACTGCAAGAGCAATTGCGATAATGATGGTTAAAATTCCTAATCGTAATGCGTAGCGGCCAAAGTGTTTGGTTTTCATTACGCCTTCATGAATCATGAAACAAAATAGAGGCAATGCCAAACGTCCAATAATCCTTAATGTATAAACTAGAGGATGGCTGGCATCAAAGTAGTAGAGCAAAAACATCACTCCGAGATGATCGCAAGTCATAGACACAATAGCAATGACTTTTAACCAGAATGATGATAAAAATCGCCAATTTCTCGTTTCTTTTTCGATATTTTCCATAATTAGATAATAAGTGATGCCAGTACTGAATACAAATTATTAATGCAATGTGCAGTAATACAAGCAGCGGGTCCAAAATAATCATAAGCAAAAGTTAAGATAAAACCTGCACTCAAATATATTGGAAGATTAAGCCACTCGTTTACACTAGTGATATTAGTAAAATCAAAGTGTATAAAAGCAAACACCACAATGGTAACAACATAGGCTAAAATTTTGTTTTTCCTATGTAATAAAGAAAATAAGCCAACTCGATATGTTAACTCTTCACAAAATGGCGCCATAATACCGATAACTAGGACGGAAAGAAGAGGGTTGAGACTAATTAAACTTCTGACGGTTTGTTCGTTGTTATTGTTATCGAACTGCACTATAAGGGAAATAATAATGCTTATAACTGCTGTGGCAATAATGAGCATTATACCTATTGCAATACCAATGACCCAGTTTTTCCAATTCTTTAGTTTTGCAAGAATCTTTTTATACTCAATAGTGCATATACCAATTAACACAGTAAATGTAATGAAATAAGATGCGTAGTTAACGATTAATGAGTATTCATCAGAGTCTTTAAGACCTAAAAACGCAAAAGAAAGAATAATGGCTATAATTTGCAATCCAGCAAGGCCAACTAAAAATAGTGAAAGTTGAAGATATAAAGAAAAATCAACTTTGTTGTCTTTTGTTTCTGGACTTTTTTGGCCATCATAAGAAGGCTCTTCTACAAATTCAATGTTGGGTTTTGTTTCTTCTTCTAACATTTGCTTTATTTCTCTAAGAAAAAAATATACACTATTTTTGACATTTGTCATAGGGATAACTTTAAGTTATAGATATTAAAATGAAAACTATTGAGGCTATTAACACATCGACTGTAGAAGTAATGAAAAGCAAATTTGTCGCTATTGCTATTCCACTAAATGATTATGATGAGTTTAAAAGCCTCCTTGACAATGTTAAGAAACAACACGGAAAAGCAAAGCATGTCGTTTATGCTTATCGTGTTGGTAATAAAAGTAAATCTTGCGATGATCAAGAACCCAAAGGAACCGCGGGTAGACCCTTACTAGAATTACTCTATAAGAAAGATTTAAACAATATTGTTGTTTTTGTCGCTCGTTATTTTGGTGGAACCAAGTTAGGGGCTTCTCGTTTGTTAAGAACTTATTTACAAGCTGGTATTAATGTTCTTGAAAGCGCGAGTATTGTAGATATGTAGGAGAAATGATATGGCAGAATGTAATCATGATTGTTCTAATTGCGCCTCAAGTGGCAATTGTTCAATTCAAAAAGCAAAATTAAACGAACGTTCATCTATAAAGAAAGTGATTGCTGTTCTTTCTGGTAAAGGAGGAGTGGGGAAATCTTTTATCACTTCCTTACTAGCGGTCTATTTGCGAAACAAAGGGCATAACGTTGGCATTTTAGATGCTGATGTGACTGGACCAAGTATTCCTAAAGCTTTTGGTGTTAAAGAAAAAGCTTATGGTGAAGATAGCTTGATTTATCCGCTTGAAACAAAAAGCGGTATTAAAATTATGTCTGCTAACTGCTTGTTAGAAGATGAAAGCGAACCCATTGTTTGGCGTGGTACACTCCTTAGTAATTTGGTAAAACAATTCTACGAGGATGTCTTATGGGAGGACTTAGATTATTTATTAATCGATATGCCTCCAGGAACTGGAGATATTGCCTTAACCATTTTCCAATCTATACCTATTGATGATTTAATAATAGTGACCTCTCCACAAGATTTAGTCTCTTTAGTTGTTACTAAAGCTCTTAAGATGGCAAAGATGATGAATATCAATATCCTTGGTGTCATTGAAAATATGTCTTATTTAGTTTGTCCAGATTGTGGTAAACACATAAGTGTATTTGGCGAATCACATCTCGATGAATTTGCTAAGAATATGGATTTTGACATTTTAGCTAGACTACCAATAGTGAGCGAGAATACTTCATTAATGGATTCTGGAAGAATAGAAGAGATTCGATTAAAGGAAATTGAAGATGTTATTAGAAAGATAGAAGGTGAATAATATGGGAGAATTAGAAAATAGAAGGGATAGACTTTTTAACCGAATGAAAGATAATTCGGTCGCTCTTATTTATGCTGGAAAAGAAAAGATCGTTTCCGCTGATGAACTTTATCCATTTGAAGTAAATCGTAATTTCTTTTATCTTACAAATATCCAACAGGACAATTCTATCTTAATGCTCGTAAAAGGATTAGGAGTGAAGAAAACATACCTATTTATTGATGAATATGATGAAAAGAAAGAGAAGTGGACTGGGAAACGTTTAACCTCAGATGAAGCTAATTTATTATCAAAAATCAATAATGTTCTTTATACCAGTGCTTTTGAGAACATGCTCTCTTTGGCCTTGAGTAAAGACGACAATCAATATGGACAAATTGATACACTTTATTTAGATTTAACTCCTGAATTAAAAATTAAAGATGATTTCTATACTAAAGATTTAAAAGAATTCATTAATAATGAATATCCTCATATTGAAGTTAGCGATGTTTTCCCAATTCTAAGAGACTTAAGAATGATTAAATCTCCATTTGAGATTGAAGAAATGGTGGAGGCTATCAATTTAACTAATAGTGGAATTGCTCAACTTATTTATAATCTTAAGGCTGGAACCTATGAATTTAATCTTGCTGATGAATTCGAATTCTATGGCAGAAGTCACGGACGTCATAAATTAGCTTTCTCCACAATTATTGCTAGTGGAAAGAATGCGACATGCTTACACTATCCTTCACAGAATGATTTCATCCATGAAAATGATATGGTTCTCTTTGATTTGGGTTTTAAACATAATGGATACTGTGCTGATATATCAAGAACATATCCTGTCAGTGGTGTTTTTGAAGGTAAACAAAAAGAGATTTATGAAGCTGTTCTTGCCTGTAATAAATACATCATTGATTATGTCCGTTCTGGTATGACACTTATTGACTTGCAAGAGAAGGCAAAAGAATTCTTAAAAGAAGAGTGCGTTAAACGTGGTCTCATGAAAGAAGATGAAGATATTGTGAAATATTATTATCATAATGTTTCTCACCATCTAGGCATTGATACACACGATATTTCCGATAGAAATAAACCTTTGGAAAACGGTAATGTCATTACTGTCGAACCAGGTTTATATTTTGCTGAATATGGTATCGGCGTTCGTATTGAAGACGATGTCTTAATTAAAGATGGAGCGGGATATTGTTTATCTAGTGGCATCGCTAAAGAGATTAAAGATATCGAACGCATGATGAGAACGAGAAAAGCATGAAGAAATATATAATTTCAATTGATCAAGGAACAACATCTTCACGCGCGATACTTTTTGATAAGCACGGAAGAAACTGTTTTCAAGCACAAAGGGAGGTAAAGTGTTTGTTCCCTCAACCTGGTTGGGTGGAAGCAGATGCTTTAAGTATCTGGGTTAGCGTTGTCGATGTTGTTAACGAAGTCTTAATTAAAGCTAATGCCACAATGGATGATATCGATTGCATTGGCATTACTAACCAAAGAGAAACAACTGTTGTTTGGGATAAGAAAACCGGTAGACCAGTCTATAACGCCATTGTTTGGCAATCTCGTCAATCATTAAAAATTTGTGAAGAATTAGAAGAAAAAAAGAAAAATATCCAGGAAAAGACAGGTTTATTGATTAATCCGTACTTTTCTGCAAGTAAGATTCGTTTCATATTGGATCATATTCCTAACGGTCAAAAAAGAGCTGAAAACAAGGAATTGATGTTTGGAACAATTGATAGTTGGCTTATTTATATGATGAGCAAAGGAAAAGTACACGCTACTGATGTGAGCAACGCTTCTAGAACTTTACTTTTTAATATTATCACTATGAAGTGGGATGAAGAGTTATGCGCTTTATTTAATATCCCTATGGAAATATTACCTAAAGTTTACCCCTCTTCATATAATTATGGGCCGGCATCTTATTTTTCTAAGAATGTTAATATATGTGGCGTGGCTGGAGATCAACAGGCTGCTTTATTTGGTCAAACTTGTTTTGAAAAAGGCGAAAGCAAAAATACTTATGGAACTGGTTGTTTTATGCTTTTAAACATCGGCTCTAAACCCACCTTATCGCATAATGGATTACTGACAACTGTCGCTTGGCAAATAGGAAAGAAAGTAACCTACGCTTTAGAAGGTTCTGTTTTTGTCGGCGGTGCTGTAGTGCAATGGCTTAGAGATGAAATGAAAATGTTTGAACACTCTTCCGATACTGAGAAATTGGCTTTTGACGGCCAAGGCAGTAATGGCGTATATTTTGTTCCTTCCTTTGTTGGACTCGGCACCCCTTACTGGGATAATGAAGTACGTGGATCGATATTTGGCTTAACTAGAGGAAGTAACACCAATCATTTAGTAGCGGCTGCCTTAGAGGGTATTGCTTATCAATGTAAAGACGTCTTTGAAGCGATGAGATCTGAAACTGATTGCTGCTTAAAGACACTTAGAGTTGATGGTGGAGCCACCTCAAATAAATATTTGATGCAGTTCCAAAGCGATATATTGGAAGTTGAGATTAAACTTCCTCAATGTTTAGAAACTACTGCTTTAGGGGCTTGTTATTTAGCAGGATTAGAAAGTGGTTTCTTCAAGAATATTGAAGAGATTAAATCTATCCATTCATATCAAGCGACATTTAAACCTTGCATGGATAAAAAAGTTGCTGAATCTTTATATGAGGGCTGGAAAAAAGCTATTGAAGCTACAAGAGTTTTCAAAGTATAATTAAACAAATAGAAATAGTATTTCTATTTGATTATATCAAGAAATTTATTTATAATAATGGTGTATGAAATTATTGATTATTGCACCATTTTTTATGCATCAAGAACTTCTTTCCTTATATCGAAAAGACGATCCTTTCTTTTCCTTAAAGCTTATGAGCAAAGCAGAACTTTTGCTTTCTAGTTATGGTCAATATAAAAAAGAAGCTATTAGTTATTTGATTAAGAAAGAAAAAGTTAACTATGATAACGCTTTAACTTTACTCAAATATATTCCTTATGCCCGTGAGTCTGAGTCAATAAAGATTAATCATTTATATGACTTAAAAAAAGATTTATTAACTAAAGGATTGTTAGAAATTAACGAATATCTTTTATATGAACTAAAGAACTATGAGATCTTTGTTTATGGTTATTCAGAACTTGATAAAGAACTAAGTCATTTTTTAAACACCCAAGGATTAAAAGCTAAGTTTATTAAACATAACGTTAATATTCATGTGAGCAATGTCACTGAATATAAAAAAGTCGAAGAAGAAGTTTTGTATTGTCTTAATAAAATCGCAAATTTAATACATCAAGGTGTAGCTTTAAAAAATATTATTATCATCAATCAAAATGAAGAATATGACTACTATTTGAAAACATTCTCTTCTTCATTTGGTTTTAACCTAAATATCGCTAATAATGAAACTCTCTACACTAAGGAATATTCTTCGCTTTTCTTCCAAGAATACGAAAAACAAAAGGATATTAATAAAGCCTTAGAAACGCTAGATGAAGAAGATGATGAAATTAAAGAATTTAAACAAATCATCACTGAGAATATAATCACCGATTTTTCCTTTGAACAGCAAAAGGATTATTACGTTTCCTTATTAAAGCGCAGCAAAATTAATAGTGTTGTTTTTGATAATGCAATTAAGGTTAGTAGAGACTTATTATATTGCTCTAATAAACATATTTTTGTTCTTGGCTTTATCCAAGGCAAATACCCCGCCATACATAAAGATAAGGATTATTTAAATAATGTTGATAAGGAAAGTCTTCATCTAAATACTACAGATGATTTGACCAAGATCTCCATCGATTTAATTAATGATTTCTTTTCTAGCGATAACACTTTCTATGTTTCATATAGTCTTTTACTCCATTCTCAAGAGCTTAATCCTTCTTCTTTGATGAAACAATATGGCATTAAAAATGCAACAAAGCCAATATTACCACCAATTATTTATTCTCGCTTTATGGCGGATTATTTATTCGCGGATAAAGTGGATTTAGAAGAAATATATTATGAAAAGGATGAAGATTTTTATTCTTTGAATAAATTATGTGAAAAACAGCATAAATATGATAATTCTTTTAATGGAGTAATCGCTTATAATCAAAACAACAAAATACGTTATTCATATTCATCTATCAAAAATTATTTCTCCTGCCCATTTTTGTATTATTTAAAATCAGTGTTATCTCTTAAAGAGAATATGGATGAACTTTTTAATGCTAAACTTGGAACCTTCTTCCACGCTGTTTTAGAAAGATTATTTGATATCGATTTTAATTTTGAAGCTGTTTATCAAAAAGTTTTTGCTTCGATGAATTTCACCCCAAGAGAACAAGCTTTATGCATTCGTTTAAAAAAACAGCTTAAGGACGCGGTTGATGCTAGTTCACTTCATTATAAAGACTATATGGAAAGTCCTGTGGCTTATGTTGAAAAACAATGTGAATACTATATCAATCCCAAAACATCCATTTATGGAATTATTGATAAAGCGATTATTGTTGATGGAAGCTATTTAGTTCTTGTCGATTATAAAACAGGAAAAGAATCATTCCATAAAAATTTGATAAGTTACGGTCAATCTTTACAGCTACCTACTTATATGCTTTTAGCAGATTCCAATGAATGCTTTAAAGATTTACCTATCGTGGGTTTATATATCAATAATGTAATCAATCCTTCGATTAACGAAGAAAATATTGAAGATCAATTAATTCAACCTCATCTAAAACTTAATGGTATTACCATTAATAACCAAGAAATTATTTATAAAATTGATAAAACGTTTGATGGTTTACAAACGACATTTATTAAAGGCGTTAAGTTTGTTAAAAAGAATAATGCCTTGGGTGGACCTGTGGCAAGTCAAGAGGAGATTAATAGTTTTAAAGATCTTGCGCTTAGCAAATACTTAGAGGCAGACAATCTTATTAGACACAACGTTTTTACTATTGCCCCGGTTCATATAGGAAGCAATGTTAATCCATGCCAATATTGTTCCTTTAGGGATGTTTGTTTTCTCAAAAACGAACAAATAGTTTATTACGACGCCAAGGAGGAGAAGGTTAATGAGTCAAGAGATTAAGTGGTCAACAGAACAACAAGCCGCGATTGAGGCTCTTAATGGTAATTACCTTGTCTCCGCTGGAGCGGGAAGTGGCAAAACCGCAGTCCTTACTGAAAGAGTTTATTATCTAATTAAACAAGGGTATTCATTATCTAGATTATTAATCATGACTTTTACTGAACCCGCAAGTATGGAAATGAAAAGCCGAATCTATGACCGCTTATGCAAGGATAAAGAAACAGTTAATTTGGCTAATGATGTCCTTAATTCCCATATTGAAACTTTTGATGCATTTTCTTCATTTATTGTTAAAAAATATGCATTTTACCTTGGAATTGCAGCGAATTTTATTGTTTTAGATCAGGGCATTGCCTCTATTAAAACAAGAAAAATAATTCAAGAAAAGTTTGACTTGTTATATGAAAAAGGTGATCCGTTATTTTTAAAAATGATTAATGATTGCTGTGTGAAAGATGATGCTTCACTTAAAGAAATTGTATTTAAAGTCATTGAACTATCACATCGTGCGTTAGATAAAGACGCTTTTTATAAAACATTTGTTGATAATTTCTATAATGAAGATTATTTCTTGTCGCGCTTAAATCAGGAAAAGAAACTCGTTAAGGATTTCATTAAGAGTATTTTAGATGCCTCAAGTCAATTAGAGGACGCGAGCGATGCTGAGAATATCGAAGCGGCATTAGCGCCTATTTCTAAGACTGATAGTTATGACGAGACGAATTCGTTGATTTTATCAACGAGTTTCCCAACTAAGCCCTCCACTCCAACAAGCGATAAGGCTTATCGAGATTCTATTAAAACAGATTACGATAATTTTAAGAAGAAATGGAAATATGGTAGTGAAGAAGTGAGCCGCCAACTTTATTTTGCCAATAAAGAATATGTTTCGTTGTTAGTGGATATTGCTTATGAAGTAGATAAACAGATGGATATATATAAGAAGAGCATTAATGCTTATTGCTTTGCCGATATAGCGATGATGGCTTTAAAACTGTTAGAAGATAAAAAGATTTGTCAGGAACTTAAAGATTCATTCGACTTCATTATGGTTGATGAGTATCAAGACACGAACGATATTCAAGAGACGATAATTTCTAAGATTAGCAATAATAATGTTTATATGGTTGGAGATATAAAACAATCCATCTATCGTTTTAGAAACGCTAATTGCGATATATTTAATGAAAAGTATAATAATTATTCTTTGAATAACGGTGGAACAAAAATCGATATGAACACCTCATTTAGATCTCGTGTTGAGGTGGTGGATTTTGTTAATGATGTTTTTTCCAAATTAATGAACGCTAATTGTAATCCCATAGACTATGAAGCATCACACATCTTTAAATCTGGTTTTGATGCCTATAAGAGCCTTATTGATTCTAACGAGGACTATAAAGTCGAGTTCTATAACTACACATTAGAAGAAAAGGAAAGTCGTGAAGATAAAGAAATATCAATCATCATCGATGATATTATTTATAAGATTGAACATCATTACCAAGTTTATGATAAAGATATAAAAGGTTTACGCGATTGTTCGTACAAAGATTTCGCCATTATTCTAGACCGTGGTACTTCGTTTAACGAATATCGTCGCCAATTTGCCAAATGTGGCATCCCTTTATTTGTTATTAATAACGAAAAGATTAAAACAAACGATATTGTTTTCGTGATTAGAAATCTTATTAAGCTTTATTACTATTCCGCGATACAAAAATATGATGATGAATATGTTCATACTTTTGTTTCTATCTCTCGTAGTTTCTTAATGGAAACGAAAGACCAAGATATTTATACAATAGTTAAATCAAAACTGTATCTCTCTTCCTCTTTACACGAGAGAATAATGGGTGTGATTAATAGATGTAAAAACGCCTCTTTGTTCGAGATAACTAACGAATTATTTAAAGAATTTGATTTATACTACAAAATAATGTCTATTCGTCATTTTGAAGATAACGCTCATAAAGCCGAATCCCTTTTAATGATGGCCAAACAGATGGATGATCTTGGTTTTGGAATTCTTGATTTAGTTACTTATTTTAACGATATAGATAATCTTGATGAAGATATTGATTTTAAAGGTTCGAAGAATTCATCTGATTCAGTGACTCTTATCAACATTCATAAATCTAAAGGACTTGAATATCCATTTGTTTATTTCCCTGGACTCAGTAAAAGATTCAATCGGGATAACGACACTTCTTTTATAGTCAATAAAGGCTTTGGCGTTCTTCTTCCTTATAAAAATATTGATGGAGTTAATTATACTTCTTTAATGAATCATCTTTATCGCATAGAAGAAGCGCAAAAAGATTTTGAAGAGAAATTACGCTTGCTCTATGTTGCTATTACTAGAGTTAAAGAAAGAGCTATTATCATCTTTGAAGATAAGGAATATAAAAAGCCTTTATCGTTGGTGGGCTGTAACAACTTTGCCCAATTATTAGCGTACTTTGATTTCCAATATAAGTATGGTGTTCCATATGTATTCAAAGGTTCTAAAAAGAGTGTAAAAACCTCTAATAAAGGCGTAAAAGATATAAAATTTGATTCAATTAATGTCGTTTCCACTCCAATCTACAAAACAAAAGCAAGCAAAGAATATGATGGCCAAATAGACGAGTCTCTTCTTGAACTAGGAACTAAGCTCCATTATCTTTTAGAGATCGCAGATTATGAAAATAAAGATACTTCATTTATTAAGCAGCCACGTCTTAGAAAATATGTCGATAACGTTCTTCGCTCACCGTTATTCAACGGAGTAAAAAATAAAGATATCATTCATGAATATCAATACTACGACGAAGAGAATAATGTACATGGCATTATTGATGCTCTAGTAATGAGAAACGACTATATTGATATCATTGATTTTAAGTTGAAGAACATTGATGATGATAAATATGTATTGCAGTTAAAAACGTATCGTGATTATATTAGTAAAATCTCAAATAAACCAATTAAGATGCATCTGTTAAGTTCAATCACAGGGGAGGAAAAAGAAATTGTCTAAATTTGTTGTCATAAATAAAGAAAATTTTTTAAAGATTTGTTCGGTCCTCAAGACTCCTGATGGAGCGGACTATGATTACCTTTATGATGTTTATAAAGAAGCCACGGAAGGTATTGAAGAATTAACCTCAAATAATCATGCCTTTGCTCAAGTAGAATCGCTTAATCCTTTGGAAATTATTCAATATACTTTAGGAGAATATCTTTATAGTTCGATGGGGCTAAATGATAAACAAAAAGAAGATTTTATTCATAATGAAGATGTTAAAGACTCAATGGCATCTGTTGTGGCGGATAAATATCTGTCTTTGGCTAAATTTGAACATAAAGAAAGAAAACTAACTTCCAAATATTTCCCACCTATTTCTTCATTAAGCTTATATGTGAATTTTATGTTAACAATTGTGAATTCATATCAAAGAAAAGATCCGACCATCTCTTTAATTGCGGATCTTCTATTTAAATCATTAAGTATTATGAAATGTTCAATTGGTTTACTAGTGGATGGCTTTGAAACCACAGCTTTCTCAGCATGGAGAACACTTCATGAATGCGAATGTACATTATTAATTCTCGATAAATATAAAAAGGATATTATTAACCGTTATCTTCTCCATATGAATTACGGTATGGCTTTTAGAAACTTAATGGAAGATAAAGACAAGCAAACTGAAATCTTTATGCATATGAAAGAAGAGATGAAACAATATAATCTCAAAAGCAAAGATATTAAAAAATATATTGAATATGGTTGGCTATATGCGATTGACGAAGTCAAAAACAATCCAGACTTTAAGCTTAACTTTAGAGATGGCTTAGAAAAAGTAGCAGGATTAGAGAACTATAATAGCCGCTATGACATGAGCTCGGAAATCATTCATAGCACACCAATGTTAATTTATTCTAATCGTGAATATTTTCACTTTGTTACCATTTTGAGCTTATATGAATCATTCTTTAGATTAGAAAAAGTCTTTGTGTCTTTATTCGTTAATCGTGTTGGAAAAGAAGCGATAGATAGCTACAAAAAGATGAGGGATATCTATTACTCACAACTCGTTAATATTCATAAACGCGAGACGAGAAACTTCGCTAATTGGTCGAAGAAACACGAAATAAAATAATAAAAAAAGCCGTAATTCCTTACTAAATTTATGGAAAACGGCTATTTTTTTAATTATTCTTCGTAACAGGAACCACCGATGAATTCACGGATGATGGAGTTACATGGAACCCACTTGTCTGGCATATCATCGAAGAATTTAAGCATACGAATTAATCTTTCAGCGATTGGGAAATATTCGCTTTCAACATCAATGGCTTCAAGTAAAGGCATTGCGTACTTCTTCATAACAGATAATTCATAGCTAGAGAAGGAATTAAAGACATAATTTGCTCCTTCTTGGGTGCCATAAATCCATTTGAATTCACCTTTTCTCACGCTTGCCCACATTGACATTGTGTCAATAGCGGAAGCACCACGGAATTGGTAGTCTCTCACAATTCTTCTTAGAAGACGTAAATCTGTTAATGAGAGAGGATTGTGTTCATCAATATTAACTTGTGCTTGTGGAGCAATAAAGATTTTGAATTTTTGATGGTTAGGAACAGAAGCAGTCATACGATCATTGAGAGCATGAATGCCTTCAATAATAATTGGTTGATTAACTGGGACTTTTAAAACACGTCCTGGAACACGGTGGCCGACTTTAAAGTCAAATTTAGGAAGTTGAACTTCAATACCAGAAATAAGGTCAGCCATATTTTGGTTGAAGAGTTCGATGTCTAAAGCATCAACAGACTCTAAATCAGGATCGCCATTTTCATCTTTAGGTGCCTGATCACGTGGTAAGTAATAGTCATCTAAGGAAATACGAATTGGTTCAATACCACGGGATAACAATTCAATTCTTAAACGGTTAGCGAATGTTGTTTTGCCGGAACTTGAAGGACCTGCAATACAAATTAATCTAATATTCTCTTTATCATCTTCAATCATGGCGCCTAATTCGCATAATTGACGATTGTGTCTTTGTTCACATAAAGTGATGAAATCGACATCCCCATCTCTTTCGATACGTTTGTTAATACCATAAATGGTATTACAACCAGTAGCTGTTGCCCATTGGTGCGCTGTTTTAAGAGTTTTACCAAATGTTGGGGCATCTTCAAATGGTGGAATTTCTCCACCAGCTTCTGGACGTGGATATTGGATAATGATACCTGGATGGTAGAATCTAATCTTCCAATCAGTGATATAGCCAGTTGAAGGAACCATTCTGTTATACATGTAGTTACGATAGTTACCACAAGTATAAATGTGAGCGGTTTTTTCTGGTCTATAAGCAAGGATTTCGACCTTGTCATCAAATCCTTCTTTTTTAAGAATCTTAGCGGCTTCTTCTTTGGAGATGATTTTTCTTACTAATGGTAAATCTTCTTCCACTAAACGTCTCATTTCTTTTTCTAAATCTTTAGCCATATTTCCGTATGAAGTGATACCTTCATTCAAGATTTGCATAAAGATAGAACGAGAAACGTTATAGGAGAAACGAATTCTCAAATCTGGATAGATGTTATGCATAGCCATAGCTACTAAGAAACGTAGACTGGCTTCATATGATGGTTTTGCGTCACGATCTTTGACGGTTAATGGGACAACAACTGAATCCTTATCTAAAGTATAAGTTAATTCACGAACACGTCCATTAACATACGCACAAATATATTTTTTATCAGGTCCGATGATATCTAAAACCGATAAAGGATTGTCGTATGACTTTGTTTCATTGTTAAAAGTAACATTAAAAGACATAAAATACTCCTTTTCTATCTATTTAAGACACTAAGATTTTATCATTAATGCTTTGATAAATAAACAAAAGAAAAAATAATGAATAATATTATAAGAAATAAAATTCTTATGATATAATTTGCCAAGAGGCTTGGAAAAATATGAAAAAATTATTGGTTGTTGTCGATTATCAAAAGGACTTCGTTGATGGCAAACTTGGCTTTGATGGAGCATATGATATTGAAGACGAAATTATTAGGTTGATTAATGATTTTAGAAAGAATAACGATGAAGTAGTTTTTACGATGGATACTCATCAAAATGACTATATGGAAACAATTGAAGGACATTATCTTCCTGTCCCACATTGCATCGAAAATTCTGAAGGATGGCAGTTAACAAAGAGGTTACAGCCTTTACTACAGGATTCATTGGTTTTTAAGAAACCTGGGTTCCCATCAATAGAATTAGGAAAATACATTGATGAGCATAAAGATTTATATAACGAAATCCATTTATGCGGTTTAGTGAGTGACATTTGCGTCTTCTCAAACGCGATTATTGCTAAAGCAAGCGCGAACACAAAATGCCGCATTATTGTGCATAAAAACGCAACCAGTTCTTTTGATTTAAATGTCCAACAGAAATCGTTTGATTTACTTGAACATTTGCATATTGAAGTTATCTAAGCGATTTTTCTTGAATATTCAATAGAATATTAGGATAATTATTAATGTTTTTTGGAGGAAAGATTATATGAAAAATATGGTTTATATTCAATCTGGTGGTCCAACATCAGTGATAAATTCTTCTTTATATGGAGCTTTTAAAGAAGCTTGCCTTCACCCTGATGAAATCGATCATATCTATGGATCACTCAATGGCGTTGAAGGTTTAATTGAAGGACGTTTGTTTGATTTAAAAGATGAAGATGAAAAGGAAATCGAACTTTTAAAACAAACTCCAGGTGCAGCTTTAGGCACAACTAGAAGAAAATTACCTAACGATATCAACGATCCTGTTTATGGATTGATTCTTGAAAATATCAAAAAGTTTGAAATTAAATACGTCTTTGTTAACGGTGGTAACGACTCCATGGATACATGCAACTTATTAAGTCAACTTTGCGAAAAGCTTAAACTTGATGTCTGCGTTATTGGCGTTCCAAAGACCATTGATAACGACTTGGCTTGTACTGACCACACTTTAGGTTATGGTAGCGCTGCTAAAGCAGTTATTAATGAAATTTACGCTTTATCTAAAGACGCATTATGTTTTAAGAAAGGTAAAGTCCATATCGTTGAAGTTATGGGTAGAAATGCTGGCTGGCTCACTGCTGCGGCTGATTTAGTTCCAGAAGATGGTCACCCTGATTTAATTTATTTACCTGAAAATGAATTTGATGTTGATGACTTTGTGGAAAAAGTCAAAGCTGTCGCTGATAAACATAATGGCAGCGGTATTGTTGTTGTCAGTGAAGGTGTTCGCTTTGAAAGAGAAGAATCAGCTGAAGTTGATGCCTTCGGTCATAAACAACTATCTGGTACCGGTGCAGCTTTAGCGAAAATCTTATTAAATAGAGCGGGCATTCAAAGCCGTGTGGTGGAATTATCTTTAACTCAAAGAGCTAATCCATTCTTAATTTCAAAAAACGATCGCGATGAAGCCATTAAGATTGGTGAACTTTCTGTGAAAGCCGCTTTAAGAGGTGAAACTGCTAAAATGACTATTGTTAAAAGAGTCTCTAATGAGCCTTTGAAATTAGAATATGAAATGGCTCCTGTTTCTTTAGTAGCTAACGCTGAAAGAAAGATTCCTCAAGAAATGATGTATGACGATACTCGTATGTCCGATTCATTTAGAGAATATGTTCGTCCTTTAATCCAAGGAGATATCGCTCCCATTTGTAAAGACGGCATAGTCCAATTAACAACATTTAAGAAAAAACTTGTGAAATAAAATGAAAAAGAAGTGGCGTCATTTAAATATTTATATCAAAGCTCTCTCTTTGGATTTATGTGCTTTGCTTGTTATTAATTTGGGGATGATTCCTCTTTGGATTAATCATCTACCAGATATACCACAAGGCTTGTTGCTAGGAGGATTATATGGTGTACTTTGCCTCCTGGTTATGTTTCTAGTAACCAACAAAGAAAACGAGGATAAGAAACTTGTTGGCACGATTATCGTGATTATTGCAAGACTTTTGATTCTTGCTGGTATTCTTTTGTTAGTTGGTTATTTATATTATGTTAAAGATATCAAAATATTTAATATCTTTGCTGTTGTTGGAGGATATTTGCTTTCTACAATATCCCTTGCCCTTAGTCATTTAATTTTTAAGGAGGAGGAAGAAGAATAACGTGTTTGATAATTTCTTCGAAATGGTTATCGCTCCAGAAGTTATCTCGTCATTAATTGTCATGGGTATCATGATGATTTTAGCGATCATCGTTGGTATTCAAGCACGTTTTCAAGATCCCTTAAAAAAGCCTAAAGGCTTACTTTTGATTACTGAATTAGGTGTGAAATTCTTTGATGATTTCACTCGTAATATGATTGGTAATAGACTTCCAAATATGGGCGGATTTGTTTTTGGTGTTGCTGTTTACTTATTCATTGCCTTTATTTTTGGTTTAACCGGTTTACCTTCACCTGTCACCTATATGGCGGTTCCTTTATCACTAGGTTTTACAACCTTCCTTTTGATTCACATCACTTCGGCAAGGTTTACAAAATGGAAATATTTCAAACGTTATGTTGAACCTCTTCCATTGTTCCTTCCCATCAATTTGATTTCGATGTGGGCACCGTTACTTTCTTTAAGTTTACGTTTATTTGGTAACGCCATTTCTGGTTGGGTTTTAATGACTATCGTTTATAACGCTTTAGAGTCATTATCAGGAATGATTTTCTCATTTATGACAGTGACCTTCCCAGATGGTGGGGCTGTGGGTGCGGCTATTTTGCCTCCATTTGTTACCCCAGTCTTACATGCTTATTTTGATTTATTCTCTGGATTTATCCAGACGACTGTTTTTATCTCTTTATCAGTTATTTTAATTGGACAAGAAGTTCCTGAAGATGAAGAGAATGTGGAATTATCAAGGAAAGGAGGAAATTAATATATGTCAAGTGCATTTTGCGCCGCATTAGCGATGATGTCTGGTATGGCCAACGCAATTGGTGAAGCTATGGTTTGTGTGGCTTCTATCAATGGCATTTCCCGTAACCCAGAAGGATATTCCAAAATTCGTACCACAATGATTTTAGGATGTGCGTTGGTTGAAACAACCGCTATTTATGCCCTATTAGTGGCTATCTTATGTTTATTCATTAATTAAGGAGGACAAATTACATGAATCGTGCTTTTGCACTTTCTCGCGTATTCGCTGATATTGGCGATGAAATTAGTCAAGGCATCAATAACAAATTGATTCCTAGTTGGCTTTCTTTTGTCGTACAATTCGGTGCTTTAGTTGTTCTCCTTATTGTGGTTTTCATCTTTGCTTATAAGCCAATTAAAAAGATGCTTAATAAAAGAGCGGAATATATTGAAAACAATATCCGCGAAGCCGAAGAGAAAAACGCCGCTGCGGAAACTAACAGGATTGAATCTCAAGAACTAATTCTTGCTTCTAAAAAAGAAGCGGCAATGATTATTGAAAACGCTAATAATCAAGCTGAGATTAATAGAGAAAACATTCTTGAAGAAACTCGTAACGATGTTTTGAAGATGAAAAAGCAAGCTGAGATCGATATTGAAAATAGTAAACAAGAAGCTTTAGACGCTATTCATAATGAGATGGTGGATATTGCTTTAAGCGCCAGCGAAGAAATTTTAAAACGCGAAATCAATAAAGATGATGACGCACGATTAGCAGAGGAATTTGTAGAAAAGTTGAAGTAAAGTTATGAATGAAATCGCTTCACGTTATGGACAAGCTCTTTTCTCTTTAGCGTTAGATAAGAATAAGGTTATCCCTCTTCAACAAGAGGTTAAGGAACTTATCAAACTTATCGAGTCTAATAGTGATTTTGTGATGCTTTTAAATTCTTCATTTCTTAGCATAGAAGAAAGACAAAGTATTCTTGATAAGACTTTAGTTCGTGTTGACGAAGATGTTATTGCTTTACTTAAAATTATGATTAAAAATGGCAGAATTTCCTATTTAATTGAAGTTTTGCAGGCTTTTAACTCTTATTGCAATGCTTATCGTGGAGTGGATGAAGGATTAATTTATTCAATATCCAAACTTGATGAAAAGACCCTTAAAGCCATTGAGAGGGAAATCTCTAAAAAAGAGAACAAAGAAATTGAACTCATTAGTCGCATTGACCCATCAATTATCGGAGGGGTTAAGGTTGTGATTAACGATCATATTTATGATGGCTCGATTAAGAATCGAATTGAAATGATGAAAAAAGACCTTTTGAAATAAGGAGGGACGTTATGAAAATTAATGCAAATGAAATTAGCGCCTTGATTAAAGAACAAATTAAAAACTATGAGACCAAGATTGATAGTAATGATGTTGGCACAGTTGTTTCTGTTGGCGATGGAATCGCTATTGTCTATGGTTTAAAAGATGCCATGCTTGGTGAACTATTGGTGTTCCCTAGTGATGTTTATGGTATGGTTTTAAATTTGGAAACTGATTCTGTTGGCGTGGTGCTTTTAGGGGACGACCAACTTATTAAAGAAGGCGATACTGTAAAAAGAAGCAAAACTGTAATGACTGTTCCTGTTGGAGATGCTTTATTAGGACGTGTTGTTAATGCTTTAGGACAACCAATTGATGGCGGTGGAGAAATTAAAACAAATAAGACTCGACCCATCGAAAGAATTGCTCCAGGTGTTATTACTCGTAAAAGTGTTGACACTCCACTTGAAACCGGTATTACCGCGATTGACGCGATTACTCCAATTGGACGCGGACAACGTGAACTTATTATTGGTGATCGTCAAACTGGTAAAACGGCGATTGCTATTGACGCCATTATCAATCAAAAGGATAAAGGTGTCTTATGTATTTATGTCGCTATTGGACAAAAGAATTCAACAGTGGCACAAATTGTGGACCGTTTAAGAAAACATGGCGCGATGGAATATACCTTAGTGGTTGCTGCTACGGCTAGCGAACCCGCTCCACTTCTTTATGTAGCTCCTTATGCTGGAG
The DNA here is from genome assembly GCA_947302535.1 of uncultured Caryophanales bacterium. Lineage (GTDB taxonomy): Bacteria > Bacillota_I > Bacilli_A > RFN20 > CAG-826 > CAMYVX01. Next base: position 26,536 of record CAMYVX010000006.1, on the reverse strand, counting down.
TTGCTATGGCTGAAGAATGGATGGAACAAGGTAAAGATGTTTTAATCATCTACGATGATTTAAGTAAACACGCTGTTTCTTATAGAACCTTGTCTTTATTACTTAAACGTAGTCCTGGAAGAGAAGCCTACCCTGGTGATGTTTTCTATCTCCATTCCCGCTTATTAGAAAGAGCTTGTAAGTTAGCTCCTGAATATGGTAGTGGCTCTATTACCGCTCTTCCTATTGTTGAAACTCAAGCTGGTGATATTTCGGCCTATATTCCTACCAACGTTATTTCTATTACTGATGGTCAGATTTTCTTAACGACTGATGCTTTTAATGCCGGTCAAAGACCAGCAATTGATAGCGGTCTTTCTGTCTCACGTGTTGGTGGTGCGGCTCAATACAAGGCCACAAAGCAAGTGGCAAAGTCTTTAAAGATTGATTTAGCAAGCTTTATGGAAATGAAATCATTCTCCCAATTTGGTAGTGATTTAGATGCCAGTACAGTCAACATTTTGAAACATGGTGAAGTTTTACTTCAAGTTTTAAGACAAGAGCAATATGCTCCTCGTAGTTTAGCTAAACAAGTTTTTGAACTCTATATGGCTAAAAACAAATATCTCGATAATTTAGAACTTTCTAATGTCCGCAAGGTTTTAAATGATTGTTATAAGTACGTTAATAATTCTAACCCAAATATCTTTGAAGATATTATGGATAAGAAAGAGTTAACAGCGGACAATGAAACCGCGTTAGTGGACGCGATTAAAGAATTTTTTGCTCATAACGAAGAATAAGAATTATGTCTCAACAAGTCACAAGAATTAAATCAAGAATTAAGTCTGTTAGTGATTCGTTAAAAGTCACGAGTGCGATGAAACTTGTTTCCACGGTGAAACTTAAGAAGTGGAAAAACAAGATGCTTTCTAATCGTGAATATACTCGTGAAATAAGAAAAACTACAGATGAGTTTTTGTCATACACTAAATATGTTTCTCCTCTTTCTAAAAGAAATAATGCCGAGAAGAATTTATACATTATTATAAGTTCCAATTTAGGATTATGTGGTTCTTATAATAACAATGTTTTTAAGCTCGCTGATTCTTTGATTAAAGAGAACGACGATTTAATGGTGTTTGGTGGTAAAGGTTACGCTCATTATCAAGCTTTTCCTAATGCCCTTATTAATGATATTGATTTTGCTAGTGACTTAAGTGATGAAAAGACTGTAAACGATATTACTAGATTTGCTAGTAAAAAATATCTAGATGGAACTTATAAAGAAGTCCATATCATTTATTCTTCTTATAAGAATTCTTTAGTTTTTATTGCAAAAGATTTCCTCTTCCTTCCTTTAAAGAACAAGAAAGAAAAAGATAATTTATCTTTTGCCCCAATTTTTGAACCTAATGAAAAAGTATTAATTGATACTTTGATACCTATATATTTAAAAACAATAGTTTTTTCTAAACTATTAGAATCTATCGTTTGTGAATATGCTTCAAGAAGCAACGCGATGGAGAACGCCACAAATAATGCTAATGAATTATTGGATGGCTTACAAATTGAATTTAATAAAGCTCGTCAAGGTGCGATTACTCAAGAGATTATTGAGGTTGTTGCAGCGAGCGAGAGAGTCTAAGGAGGCTATGCATATGGTGAATAAAGGAAAAATTATTCAAGTTGTCGGACCAATTGTTGATGTTCAATTTAAAGATCAACATCTTCCAGAATTATTAACAGCTTTGGAAGTTAACTTTGATGATGGTCATAAACTAACTATTGAGGTTGCTCAACATATTGGTGATGATGTGGTTAGAACTGTTTCGATGGGTCCGACCGAAGGATTAGTGAGAGGTATGGATGTTATTTCTTTAGAACATCCGATATCTGTTCCTGTTGGTCATGATACTTTAGGACGTATGTTCAATGTGCTTGGTGAGCCAATTGATGGATTAGAACCTTTAAAAGACTCTAAGAAGATGTCGATTCACCGTAATCCTCCTAAATTTAAAGATCAATCAGTGAAAACAGAAATCTTTGAAACCGGCATTAAGGTCATTGACTTACTTTGCCCTTATGTCCGTGGTGGTAAAATTGGTTTATTTGGAGGCGCTGGTGTTGGTAAGACTGTCCTAATTCAAGAATTAATGAACAATATTGCTAATGAAAAAGGTGGTATTTCCGTCTTTGCTGGTGTTGGTGAAAGAAGTCGTGAAGGTAATGACTTGTATTACGAAATGAAAGAGTCTGGAGTTTTATCTAAAACAGCTTTAGTCTTTGGACAAATGAATGAACCTCCGGGAGCACGTATGAGAGTGGCTTTGACCGGACTTACTATGGCGGAATATTTTAGAGATCAAGAGCATTCTGATGTTTTACTCTTTATTGATAATATCTTCAGATTTACTCAAGCTGGTAGTGAAGTTTCCGCGCTTCTTGGCCGTATGCCTAGTGCGGTTGGATATCAACCAACATTAGCTACCGAAATGGGACAACTTCAAGAAAGAATTACTTCCACGAAAGATGGTTCCATTACTTCTGTACAAGCAATTTACGTTCCAGCGGATGACTTAACAGACCCCGCACCTGCTACCGCATTCTCTCATCTTGATGCAAAAACAGTTCTTGACCGTGGCACTGCTGCTTTGGGTATTTATCCAGCAGTTGATCCACTTAATAGTACTTCAACCGCTCTAGAGCCAGCGATTGTTGGCGAAGAACATTATAATGTTGCTCGTAGAGTTATTGAAATTTTAGAGAGATATAAAGAACTTAGCGATATTATCGCTATCCTTGGTATGGATGAATTATCAGCCGAAGATAAAAAGACAGTTGAAAGAGCCAGAAGAATTCGTAATTTCTTGTCTCAACCTTTCCATGTAGCTGAACACTTTAATGGTTTCCCAGGTAAATATGTGAAAGTCGCTGATACAGTAAGAAGTTTCAAAGCTATCCTTGAAGGTGAGGCTGATGATCTTCCTGAATCTGCGCTTTTATATGTCGGCACCATCGAAGAAGCCAAAGCAAAAGCGGAGTCAATGAAATAATGAAGACTTTAAAGTTAGTTATTTTTACTCCTTTTGGAAAATATCTAGAAGAGGATGTCGACTTTATTAAAGTACAAACGACTAACTATCTTTTAGGCATTCTTCCAGGCCATGCTCCACTTATCTCTGATGTAGCTATTTCTATTTTAGAAATAAACATGAAAGCTAATGTTTATAAGTACGCTGTTGGTGGCGGCATGATTAACATCAACGAAGAGAAAGTGACTTTAATGCTCGATTCTATTGAAGCCGCTGATGATATTGATATATTAAGAGCTAAAGCCGCAAAAGAAAGAGCGGAAAAAAGGTTAAGTGATAAAGCCGAATCCCTTGATAGTATTAGAGCTGAATTAGCGCTTAAAAGAGCTAATAACAGAATTAAATTATTTGAAAGCAAAAAGTAGTGGAATTTAGCCACTACCTTTCACCAAATACATAGTCACCATAACCTTTTACAAGGCCATTTTCCATATTGATTATTAGTGATCTATCAAGAGTAGTTTCTAATCCTATCGCCTTATAAATTTCTAAATAACTCATGCAAAACAAGGAGTTTTTTTCAATAATCACAGTTTTTTCATCATTGTCTGGATTATGAGTCTTTTTAATTTTTTGTACATAATAATTTAATTCATACGCGTTGTTCTTGTCATAAGTGAAAATGGTTGTATTTGGATTATTATTAATAAATTCCTTTATTGCCTCTGGAGTTGTTAATTGATATAGATTACTCTCTTTCACCCGATTCTTATTCCTAGACTTAAATGCATCATAGTTTTTTAGATTAATATATCCATGAGAATAGGTTAACTCACCATTTTTAAAGAACATTAATTGAGGATTTGGATGTTCCATAAAGACATCTGGATATGTTTTTTCTAACAAATCTTTTGTATATACATCAGCATCCACTCTATTGATGATGTAATGATAATCATTAATGTATTTTTGAAGTGTTTCATTCGTTTCGTTGCAGCTGGAACAAGTCCTTGAATAATAAAACAAAATGAAGTCATCTCTTTCACTAATTCTATTGATGACATCTTTGCCATTTAAATCTATGAAATTAGTAACATTATTATTTGTTACATAATCGTAATCATTAACTAACATTAAAGCGTTCTCGTTAGCGTCTTTACACGAGACAAGGCATAAACTAGTTAAAAGAAATAGGACTACTTTTTTCACACTATGATATTATCATATTTTTCTTTATCAAATTGTGATAAAATTAAACTATAAAAAGACATAGGAGATATTTATGCATAGTTGGCATGATGTTGCGGAATCAAGAATTTCGCCCGATTCATTTTTAGCGCTTATTGAGATTTCTAAAGGAACAAAAAACAAATACGAATTAGATAAAGAAACTGGTCACTTAATCTTAGACCGTGTTTTATTCACTTCTACTCACTATCCACAAAACTATGGTTTTATTCCACGTACATACGCCCGTGATTTTGACCCACTTGATGTTTTGGTTTTGTGTAGCGAGCCAATTCTTCCAATGTGCTTTGTTCAATGTAAACCTATTGGTGTTCTTATTATGACTGATAGTGGTTTACCTGATGAAAAAATTATCGCTATTTCGGAAAACGACCCATTTTATAACGAATATGGCGATATTAGTGAACTCCCTGACCACATTATGGCGGAGATTAAACACTTCTTTGAAGTGTACAAGACCTTAGAGGGTAAGGCTACAGCGGTTGGCGTTTTTAAAAATGCAAAAGCTGCGAAACAAATTATTCTTGAATCAATGGAAGCCTATAAAGCTAAGATTGAACCTAAGATTATTGAACAAAGAAAGAAACTTTATCGCTAATGATAAATATCGTTCTTTATCGTCCTGAGAAACCACAAAATACAGGTAATATTATGCGAACTTGCGTGGCTATACACGCGACTTTGCATATCATTGGCCCGTTGACTTTTTCTATTGATTCTAAAGATTTAAAAAGAGTGGGTATGGATTATATTGGTGACTTAAAGATGATCTATTATCCAACATATGAGGGTTTTCTTTCTAAACACCATAAAGATAAAATTTATTATGTGAGCCGTTATGCGGATAAAGTTTATTCCTCGTTTGATTTTTCTAATCAGATAGAAGATATCTATTTAATGTTTGGAAGAGAATCAACTGGTATACCTCATGACATACTTAAAGAACACCAGGATTCTTTGTTAAGAATACCAATGGTTCCTGAAGCTAGGAGCTTGAATTTATCTAACTGTGTAGCTATTGTGGCTTATGAAGTTTTAAGACAACAATATTTCCCTTCCTTAGCAACTTCAGAAGCGATTAAAGGAGAAGATTTCCTTCTAAAGGAAAAACATTAAGATTTATAGTGTTTTAATAATTCGATAGTGCATTCACGAACATCGTGAAGATAGATGGATTTATAAGATTTTAATAAGGCCAAGCCCTCGCTTGCGCCTTTTTTGATATTGCGTATTTGCGTGGTATAGATTTCTCCATCTTTTTTATTTGCTAATATTAAACAAATTTCAGAAGCGATAAGTCTAGTCTCATTATCCGGGTTTTCAAGGGCTATGACGACATGAGAACCATGAGTGTCCTTAATATGGAAATACCAATAATCTTTCTTAGCTAACTTGAATGTTAATAGCTCATTTTGTTTTGAGTTTTTACCAAAATAAATTCTTGTATTTTTGTATTCGACATAAGAAATCTTGTTTGCATTCTTCTTTACATCTTTACTTGTTTTATGAGGAAGTAATTCTTTAGCGAGCTCTAATAAATCATCTTCGTTCATATAAGGGAGAAGATTTTGCAAAGATTGATAATAAGAAAGCTTTTCTAAACTCTTTTCTTTTTCAATCTTATTCATTTCTAAAGTGCGCTTTGCTTTCTTATATTTCTTAAAGAAACGATCAGCGTTAACTCCATAAGATAGACTCTTATCATAATCTTTTTCTATGTTTTTATCTAAAAGATAACTTTCTAATTCTTTTTCATCTTCTCCAAGAGAAAGAATCATCTGTCCATATTCTTGATTGATAAGGTTATCTTTAGCTCTATTTGCTTCTATTTCTAAAGTGATGAGTTTATTATCTAAAGAATGGTTTTTTGATTTAATGTGTTTAAAAAGTAGATGATATCTTTCTTTGAGTCGAGAAGACTTAGCTTGATAGATATAGTTCGAAGCGTATTCTTTAATATCATTTAAAGAAGCACTCGCCGGTTCATTACTTTTGTTTTGATTAACTAGAGGTTGATAGATTAATCCTTTCATCAATGGGCGAGAAGTTTCTAAACCGTTTTGATGTAAGACAAAAATGATATGCTCATTTTGATCAAGTAAAACCATATTTGCGCGATGTGGGATTAATTCTAAAAGTAATGAACGTTTTTCTTTTTCATAATAATCATTAGACTTTAACAAAGAAAAACAAATCACACGGTCATTATTTAATACAGAGATATCAGTGATATAAGCATCCTTTAATTCTTTTCTTAATATTTGACTATTTTTATCTCCAGTAGTGGAAATTGATTCATCAATCCTTACTAATGTAAGAAAAGGAAAACCATGGGATAAAGAAACAAACATTTTTTCCTTGCGATAAACAGAAAAAGAAAAGATAAAATCGGTTGAATTGACTGTTGTCACTGTCGCGAGACGATTAGCCAATACATGTTCTCTTAAATCAAGAGTAATTTCGTTAAGTAAAGAGACGTTTAGTTTCATTTTCTTTTTAATTTTATCTTTTATTTGATTTTATATAAATAGTTATTTATAATTCAAAGAAATTATGGAAAACAAAAAAGGCTTACTTATCATCCTTAGTGGACCTTCAGGCGTTGGTAAGGGAACACTACGTAAAGAGATTGTAAAAGATAATACTTTGAATCTTGGCTATTCCATCTCTATGACCACTCGTCCACCTCGTGAAGGTGAAAAAGATGGGGTTGATTATTATTTTGTTTCTGAAGATGAATTCTTAAGAGATATCGAAGATGGCAATTTCTTAGAACACGCTAAGTTTGTTGGCCATTATTATGGTACCCCTTCTTATAAAGTCGAAGAGATGAGAAATAAAGGCATCAATGTCATCTTGGAGATTGAAATTAACGGGGCGAAACAAGTGATGAAAAAAGTTAAAGATGATGGAGTTATTTCCTTCTTCTTAATGCCACCTAATTTTGAGGCCTTAGAAAACCGTATTCGTAATCGTCGTAGTGAACCTGAAGAAGTTATTCAAGAAAGACTTAATAAAGGTTTAAAAGAAATGACGATGACTGGCTCATATGATCACGTTATCATCAATGATGATATTCAAAGAGCCGCTGAGGAAATTAAGTCGATTATATCCAATAAATTAGCTATGATGAAATAAAGGACTATTAAGCATGAAACTTGTGGAAATTCTTACTGAATATACGAGTCTTACGTTGAATCGTCCTTTTTCTTATCTTTATGACGGAGATGAGAAAATTGATGCTGGTTATCGTGTCAAAGTCACTTTTAATAATCGCGAAATTGTTGGCTATGTTACGAAGGTTGAAGAGACAAATAAAACTCCAATAGAGTTAGAAGAAGAAACCGGATTAAAGTATGGTTTTATTGAAGAAATAATTGACCATACCCCTTTATTAAATGATGATCTTCTTTCTTTAGCGGAACAAATCTCTTCATATTATTTAAGTCCCAAAATTAAAGTTCTTCAGACAATGCTTCCTCCTTCTTTATCGCCAAAGAGTTCGGCTTTAAAGAAACCAAAGATTGCTTACGAAGATTATTTATATGTTGTTAATGAAGATGAAACTGGCCTAACTAATAAGCAAATTGAAATATTGCGATTGATTAAAAATGAAGGAAGAGTTTTAAAAAAAGAAGTCAACTCTGCTTCTATAGTTAGCAAGCTCCTTCTTTCAAAAAGAATCGCCATTCAAAAAGAGGAAAAGCGAAGGCTAAAATTGCCAACATATGAAGAAAAAGAAATCCCTTCTTTAACAGTGGACCAGCAAAAAGTCGTCGATGAATTCATTGATTCTGACGATGAAGTCTATCTTCTTCAAGGTGTTACTGGTAGTGGAAAAAGCGAAGTTTATCTTTCTTTATCAGATTATGTTTTAAAACAAGGCAAAACAGTTTTGATGCTGGTTCCAGAAATATCATTAACCCCGATGATGAATGAATATTTCATCCGTCGCTTTAAAGGTGAAGTAGCTATATTACATAGCGAACTGACTCCAGCAGAAAAATATGATGAGTATCGAAAGATTTCAAAAGGTGAATGTCGTGTTGTTGTAGGGGCAAGAAGTGCGATATTTGCTCCTTTAGAAAATATTGGTCTTATTATTCTTGATGAAGAGCATGTGGAGTCTTATAAACAAGATACTCCACCTTTCTACCACGCCCGTGAAGTAGCCATTATAAGAGGAAAAATGCACCACGCAAAAGTTCTCCTTGGAAGCGCCACTCCATCATTAGAGAGCAAAGCAAGGGCCAGCAAAAATGTTTATCATCTTTTATCATTAGATAAAAGAATTAACCAACAACCCCTTCCTAAAACCACTATTGTGAATTTAGCTGATTACCGAAATATTGATCGCGATTCTTATATCTTCTCATTACCTTTAAGAAAAGCACTAAGTAGAGTATTAGAGAATCACGAACAAGCGATCTTGTTAATTAATAGAAGAGGTTATTCCACAACTTTAACGTGTCGTAAGTGTGGTCATATATTTAGATGCCCTAATTGTGGCATATCATTAACCTATCATCGTATTGATAATTTATTGAAATGCCATCACTGTGGTCATATTGAATTATATCCTTCCTCATGCCCTAAGTGTGGAAGTGAATCTTTACTTAAAACTGGATTTGGTACCGAAAGAATTGAGGATGAAGTTAAGAAGCTTTATCCCAATGCTAGAACACTTCGTTTAGATAGCGATTCGGCAAAGATTAGAACAAAAATACCGTCAATTGTTGAGTCTTTTCGCAACAAAGAGGCTGATATACTTATTGGAACACAGATGATCGCTAAGGGCCATGATTTCCCAGATGTCACTCTTGTTGGCATTGTTTTAGCGGATATTGGCCTATCGATGCCAACTTATCGAAGCAATGAAAGAGTATTTCAATTAATTACGCAAGCTGTAGGTAGAAGTGGAAGAAATGATAAAAAGGGCGAAGCCTTTATTCAAACCTACAATCCTACACATTATGCTATAACTTTAGCAGCCCAACAAAACTATAATCTTTTCTACACCAAGGAGATGGGAATGAGAAAAATATCTAACTATCCTCCTTATTGTTATGTGGCCTCAATTAATGTTTCCGGGAAGAACGAAGAAAAGGTAGTTAACTTGGCTTTTAATCTTGCCGATTATATCCGCCAATATCATATCGATAGTGTTGATGTCCTTGGACCTATTACTCCTTATCTTGCTACTTATGATGATAATGTTTTAAGAACAGTGATCGTTAAGTACCGAGATTATAAAAAAGTTCAAGATGTTTTAAAAAAGATTCTATCTCATTTTGGAATGAACAGTTCTTTAAATATTTCAATTAACGTTGATCCTTACAATTTTTAGTATAAAAAATGTAAATATTCCTTTATAATTATTCTATCTGTTTTAAGGATGGTTTAATTATGATTACAGTTAAGTTTTACGGTTTAGACCAATTTGTCGTTGGTAGATTATCTCGCGAACTCACTCCTTCGCTTGCTAAGTTATACGAAGTGGATGAAGATGACATTAATTTTGTTGGTTCAAGTTCCATGGTTTTTCATAATGGAGTAGAGCAAACATCATGGAATATCTATATCGAAATTTTAGCGCCTCTGAAGGTCAAAGTTTTGCAAGACGAAGTCGCTTCTTTTGTTTTATCGTCAATTGGTGATTTAGCCATCAACAAGCACTTAACTTTTGTTTATTATTCGGAAGATGACCGTTATAAATTACTTAACAAAGATTACCCACGTTATATTGCTTCAGATAATCTCGTTGATGTCGATGATGAATATGAAGATGAACTCGACGAAGGCGATGGACCAGATCAAATTTATACTGGCGACATCTTCGCTGATGTGAAAGATAAATTGAAATAATTTATGAAGGAAATTATCATTGCTAGCAAAATCATTAGTGATGTAGTGGATAACCATGTCCTTTTTTCCTTGTCTTTAAATAAAAATTTCAAAAACGAAAAACTTGCTCTTCAAGATAAGAATATAATTTCTTCTTTAGCGGCTTCGAGCATGAGACATTACTGTCTTCTTGATGCTTTTGTAAATAAAGAATATCCCGAGATTTCAAAAACTGTTCGATATCCACTTTTTGTTTATATTGTGAATTCTTTGTTTGTTCATAAGATTGATGAAGGTAAAGCCCAAAAATATGTCGAAGGTCTTTTAGCGGATAAAAAAGATATAAACTTTGATAAGTTAGATGAAAAATTAAAAGCTCGTGAAGATCTAGTACCTCCTGAATTTGAAAAAGGAAGTATTGATTATTTAAGAATTCGTTATAACACTCCTGATTTTATTATCAGGATGTGGAAGAAACATTTTGGTGAGAATAGAACTTACGCAATTTTGCGTGCAAACATGCATACGACGAGGAACTTCTATAGATTAAAAGATGAATCTTTTAAAGAAGAATTATTGAAGGATAGTAATTCTTTCAAAGATTCCGAATTTAAAGAATATGTAGTTAAAGAAGAAAAAGAGAAAAACATATCTTCTCAACTCATTAGAATGAATCCTGCTTATGAATGCATTTTTAATGATAGCGAGATTGATCCATTAAGGGGGTTAGTGATCTATTCCTCCTCCTCTTTAAATTCTTTAATTGAACAAATGTATCTTCGCTTTAGTAATAATCTTTCTTATGAAATCATTACTGATAATCCAAAGACATATTTCCCCACCAAGAAATTATTAGAAGAATATGGCTTGAGTAAAATCAATCTTTATGAAGCAAAACCCCAAGAAGCAATTACAATTTTAAGTCAACCATCCCATACGATTATAGTTGTGCCTGAGAACTCTGAGCTAGATTTACTTCGTAAGTATCCAGATTGTTATTTCCGTTTATCTTCTAATAAGATAGATGAGAGTTTGACTCGTCAAAAAGAAACATTAACTTCTTTTGCTCCATTTGTTGAAGAAGGTGGAGAATTAATTTACATCGTTCCAACGCTTAACGATAAAGAAGGAAGAAGACAAATTGCTTCATTCTTAAGTGAGTATCCTGATTTTGTTTTAATTAAACAAAAACAATTTTTCCCATTTGATAAATATTCCACATCCTTGTTCTATGCGATTTTAAGGAAGGTCAAAAAAGATGATTAACCTTTACGGAATGGAAATGAACAAGCTACAAAAGTTGATGGTGGAGGAAGGCCAAAAGCCATATAGAGCCATCCAACTTTATACGTGGATTTATGAAAAAAAGGCTCAAAACTTCGACGAAATGAGTGATATTTCATTAAAATTCCGTGAAGTTTTAAAAGAAAAGTATTGCTTAGAACTCCCTAAAATATTCTTAAAACAAGAGAGTAAAGATGGAACAGTTAAACTCCTTGTTGAGCTAAATGATGGTAAAAAAGTAGAATGCGTTTTGATGCGTTATTCATATGGGAACGCTGTTTGTGTTTCTAGCCAAGTTGGCTGCAATATGGGATGTTCCTTCTGCTCATCTGGTTTGTTAGGTAAACAAAGAAATCTCCTTCCTGAAGAAATGATGGGACAAGTTCTCTTGATTAACAAACTTCTTAAAGAAGAAGGTAAAGGAGAAAGAGTTACTCATATTGTTGTTATGGGAACGGGCGAACCTTTTGATAATTATGATAATGTGATGGATTTTATCCGTATCTTGAATCACCCTAAAGGATTAGCAATTGGAGCTCGACATATTACTGTTTCTACTTGTGGAATTATTGAAGGCATACATAAGTATGCACGCGAAGGTTTACAAACTAATTTAGCGATTTCTCTTCACGCTCCTAACAATGAATTAAGAAATAAATTAATGAAAATTAATAAAGCTTATCCTCTTGAAGTTTTATTGCCTGCGGTTAAAGAATATGAAACCATCAGTGGTAGAAGAGTAACTTATGAGTATTTATTAATCGATCATGTTAACGACACAGAGGAATGCGCTAAAGAGTTGATTAAGTTAATCAAAGGCACGATGGGATACGTTAATTTAATCCCTTATAATGAAACTGATAAAAACGATTATCATCGTAGTAGTGGCAATCGAGTACATGCATTTTTAGATTATTTAACTAAGGGCGGTGTCACCGCGACAATAAGAAAGGAGTTCGGCTCAGATATCGATGCGGCATGCGGACAATTAAGAGCAAAGGTTGAAGACAATGGGAAATAAACAATACGTAGCTGGAACATATTATTCTTTGACCGATATCGGTAAAGTTCGTTTGACCAACGAAGACCGTGTCGTTTCTAGTGTGAACATTAAAGGAAATATTCTTTTAATTGTTTGTGATGGCATGGGCGGACAAAATAAAGGTGAGTACGCCGCAGAGATGGCGAGTAAATTAATTAGTGAATCTTTTGAACAAAAACAAAAATTCCTTAATCACTTTACTGCGATTAGTTGGGTAAATAAGATTGTGAGAAAAGCCAATAGAGAGGTTTATAATGAATCACAAAGAAACCCTAACTATGAAGGGATGGGCACAACTTTAACACTAGTGTTAATTTATCATTCTCATCTAATTTCTTGTCAGGTTGGTGATTCGCGTGCCTACATTTTAAGAAACCGTCAATTCGATCAGATTACCGAAGACCAGAGTTATGTTGGCTATTTATATAGAATTGGAAAAATCACTAAAGATGAGATGAAGACTCATCCAAAACGTCATGTTTTGATGAATGCTTTAGGAATTTTCCCATCCTTAAATATGGATGTAAGAGTTAGACCATACACTAATGAATCTGTGTTAGTGTGTAGTGATGGTTTATATAACAATGTTGAAGAAGGTAATATCGCCGCTATTTTAAAAAGCGATGATACCACCCATCAAAAAGTACACGAATTAATTTCCTTAGCCAATGCTAATGGAGGTAGTGATAATATCGCAATTGCATTATGGGAGGCTAAAGAATAAATGCCAATCAAGATTGGTTCTTTAATTGACGGCCGTTACCATATCAATGGCCGCGTTGGACATGGTGGTATGTCAGAAGTCTATGAAGCGACTGATATTATTTCTCGTAAACGTGTTGCTATCAAATTGATTAGAGAAGACGTGATGAAAAACCCCGTTAATTTGAAACGTTTTAAAAATGAAGCTACCATTGCGGCAAGTTTAAATCATCCGAATATTGTTAAAGTTTATAACAATGGGACAATTGATGGCCGTCCTTATATTACGAACGAGTTCATTGGAGGACAAACATTAAAAGATGTTTTAGATTTCCGTTCTCCACTTCCTATCTCTGAAGCTTTGAGTATTATGATTCAATTAACTTCAGCTTTACAATACGCTCATGACCATAACATTATCCACCGCGATATTAAGCCTCAAAATATTTTTCTTCTTCAAGATGGAACTATTAAATTAGGCGACTTTGGGATTGCCGAAGCGGATGGATTAGATATTACTAATCCAATTGAGAGCAAAGAGATTGTGGGATCAGTCCATTATATTGCTCCTGAAATTGCAAAAGGCAAAGCTGCATCGGCCCAATCAGATATTTATTCGGCGGGTGTCACATTCTTTGAATTGGTCACCGGGCATCTTCCGTTTACCGAAGGGGATGCGGTTGCTATTGCTGTTTCTCATATTAAGGATAAGTTTCCTTCGCCTAAGAAGTATCTTCCAAACTGTCCACGTGAAGTTGAAAGAATAATTCAAAAAGCCACTGCAAAGAGGCTAAAAGAAAGATATTTAACAGCTAGAGAATTCCATGATGAATTAGTAGAACTTAATTCTCATCCAGAGCTTTTTAAAGAAAAGAAAGGACTTTTATCGAAGATTTTCGGGTTTAAATAATGGAAGGAAGGATTGTTGCACTTAGTTGTGGTATCTATTCTGTTCTTGCAGATGGAATAATTTTTAAAGTGCCCGCTCGTGGTCTTTTCCGTATTAAAAAAACTAAACCAGTTGTTGGCGATAGAGTTGATGTAAATGAAGAGAACTGTGTTATTACTTTTATTTATGAACGTACGTCTTTCTTGAAAAGACCAGTAGTGGCTAATCTAGACCAAATGATTATTGTTCAATCACTAACTAAGCCCGAGTTCTCTTATTCACTTTTGTTTAAATATATTACATACGCTAATTCCAATGGAATTAAATCAATAATAATTTTAACTAAATCAGATGAATTTAATGATGATAACAAAGTTAAAGAGATTTTAGATGTTTTTAATACTTTGAATATCGAGATTCATATTGTTTCAAATAAGACAAAGGAAGGTCTAGACGAAGTTAGATCTATTTTTGCTAACAAGACTTCATGTCTTATTGGACAAACTGGCGTTGGTAAATCATCTCTAGTTAATTCTATCGATGAGAATTTTGCTCGTGAAGTGGGAGAATACTCCTGGGCTTTAGGAAGAGGAAAGCATAAGACTAAAGAAGTTATACTTCTTCCTTATCAAAATGGTTTTATTGTTGACACTCCAGGGTTTTCTTCACTTGACTTAGAATTATATAAAGAAGATTTAGCCATGTATTTCCCTGGCTGTTATGAAAGATATGAAAAATGCTATTATCCCAATTGTCTACATATTTCTGAAGGTAAGTGTGATATTAAAGAAGCAGTGAATCAAAAAAAGATTCCGGAAATTGCATATCAGGAATATTTAAAGATTTCCCAAGAAGCGATATTTAAAACTAGGAGGTTTTATAAATGAGAGAAATTATTGTTGCGCCTTCCATCTTAAGCGCAGATTTCAAAAAACTTGCAGAAGAAATTCAACAAGCAGAAAAAGGAGGAGCAAAATGGCTTCACTTTGATGTTATGGACGGACATTTTGTCCCTAATATTTCTTTTGGTATACCTGTTCTAAAGTCCATCAAAGGAAATCATGGGATGATTAATGACGTTCATATCATGATTGATAATCCAAAAAAATACGCCAAAACTTTTGTGGAAGCAGGAGCAGATGTCTTAACCTTCCATTACGAAGCTTGCAAAAACATTTATGAAGCCCGTGACATCATTGATATCATTCATGAAAATGGTGCGAAAGCTGGCATTTCTATTAAACCAAGAACAAAGGCTGAAGAGATATTCCCACTCCTTCCTTATGTTGACTTAGTATTAGTTATGTCTGTAGAACCTGGATTTGGCGGACAAGAATTTAATCCAGAAGCTTTAGGAAAGATCTTCTTACTTCAATATCACATCAAAAAAGACAATTTGCCTGTTCTTATCGAAGTCGATGGTGGAATAAATGAAATAACAGGAAAGCAATGTACATTAGCAGGCGCTGATGTCTTAGTTGCAGGATCATATTTATTCGGTCACGATGATATCGCTGAACGTATTAAAAAACTCAAAAGATGATTATTCGTATTACCGCTTTACTCTTATCAGTTTTGTTCTTTCTTATCTTTTTTGTGGCGTCTTCTTTTTCCTATAAAAGCCGTTACCAAAATAAGTATTCACCAAAGAACATGTTTCCATTTGAATTTAACTATAATAGTCGATTTATTGATAATTTTTACGGTAATTCTGCCATTATTTTGTCTGTTTTTGCTGCTATTTTCTATTTCTCTTGCTTTGATATATCCTTTACCAATGGACTAATTATTGCTTCCTCGATTGCGGGTATTGTTTGCTTTATTATGATTGGATTCTTAGTATTTTTACCTTTGAAGTTATATAAGTTTCATTTTGTTTTAGCTTCTATATTTTTTACTAGTAGCTTAGTCTTATCTGGTTTAGTAATGACTGCGGGATTCCGTCATTATCAAGTGACTAACCAAGGAGTCGGCTTCTTCACGTTTGTCTTTGGAGTGATTTTGACTCTTGCAACATTCGTGATATTGATGAATCCTAAATTAACAAAACCTATAAAGTATGAACAAAAGGCTTTAGAGGATGGCAATACTATAAATGTTCGCCCTAAGACTATTCCCTTAGCCTTTAGTGAATGGCTTCTTATAATTATTTCTTTCCTTAATTTGATAAATATGTTTATTCTTTATTCATCTATGTAAAAAAAGCAGCTTCCGAGCTGCTTTTTCTATTCAGTAGTTTAACCTATCTATCTTTATATTGTTTATTGAGACTGCGATAGGCACGTGTTGACATTCTAATACGCATTGGTTTTCCGTCAACTACGACTGTACGGACTTGTAAATTGGTGTTCCATTTACGACGGGTGGCTCTTAATGAATGGGAACGATTGTTACCACTCACTGGGCCTTTACCTAATACGGGACAAACTCTTGACATATCGTAGACCTCCTTTTACGAGTCTTGCTAAATATACCACAAACTGAACATTACATGCAATAGCATTTTATTATATTTTTACATTTGGAAAGCGAATTTTAAAATCCTGCTCACTGATAAGATTTTGACATTTTTTTAACAATGTTTGATAAAGGATGTCATCTTTATCAGGAGTAAGGTAATGCACGCCGTTTTTTGGAGTGAAAAATGCGATTGCTTTATTCTTGTTTTTACGGTTTTGATCTATGTAAATTATATTGTCGTAATCAAAGTAAAACTCTTTGTTAAACTTTTTCATCATAAAATTCTTTTTATCTATAACGTAATAATATTGTCTCGTGGAGAAAATAAATAAAATGAATATTAAAACAGGTGGGAGAATAACAATTGCATAAGTGAATGCTTGCCATGGGAAAGTGGCAAAATAGGAAAAGAAAGAAATAAATAAAATAGTCTCGACAACTACCAATGAGATAATAGCGTATAAGAGAAGCTTCTTAAATGATGGTCTAATTTTATTCATATCGCTATGTATAAGTTTACTGAAAAAATAGGTTTTTTAAAGAAAAAATATGACTTTGTTTAAATGAATATGCGCGTGTGTTAACATATATGTGCGAGGTTTTAATTATGAACAATAAAGTTGTCGCGATGATTTTAGCCGGTGGAAAAGGAACTCGTTTAGAGTCTTTGACAAAAAAGGTTGCGAAACCCGCTGTTTCCTTTGCTGCTCGTTATCGTATCATCGATTTTCCTTTAAGTAATTGCGCTAATAGTGGTATTAACACAATTGGCGTTTTAACTCAGTATGAATCAACCTCTTTAGATTCATATTTAGGTAACGGAGAAAAGTGGGGACTTAATGGAGTCCACGCTTTAATGGCAACTTTATCTCCAAAACAAACCGAAGAAGGATCTAACTGGTACAAGGGAACCGCTGATGCGATTTCTCGTAATATCGACTTTTTAGATAATATGGAAGCCGATTATGTTTTGATTCTTTCTGGTGACCATATTTATAAAACCAAATATAACGATATGATTGACCTCCATATTTCAAGTGGAGCGGATGTCACTATTTCTTGTATTGAAGTCGATCCAAGCGAAGCTTCTAGATTCGGAATTGTTATTACTGACGAAAAAGATCGTATTGTTGAATTTCAAGAAAAGCCCCGTAAACCAAAAAGCAATTTAGCAAGTATGGGTGTTTATGTTTTTACCTGGAAGGTATTATCTAAACTTTTAAAAGAAGATATGAAGAATGAAAATAGTTCCCATGACTTCGGTAAAGATATCATTCCCGCGATGCTTGCTAGTAATAAAAAGATTCAAGCTTATCGCTTTAAAGGCTATTGGAGAGATGTAGGAACAATTGCCTCCCTACATCAAGCCAATATGGATATTGCTTTAGATAGACATTTAATGGATTTATATGATGGTGATTTATCAACCAGAATTTATAGTGAGGATCCTAGTTCGGTTCCTCAATATGTTGGACCTGAAGGCTCAGTGACACGCTCCATTGCTAATCAAGGAGCCATTATTCTTGGTAAAGCTGATTGTTGTGTGATTTCTTCTGATGCGGTTTTAGAAGAAAAAACAGTTTGTAAAAACTGTGTCATTATGGAAGGGGCAAGAATTAAAGTTGGAGCCCATGTTTCTAATGCGATTATTTCGGCTGGAACAGTTATTGAAGAAAATGAAAGAATAAATCTTAATAGCAAAGAAATCGTTTTGATTTCTAGAAAGGCGTAGTGGTTATGGCGAAAATTGTTGGTATTTGTAATCTTCACGATGGACCTTATCTTGGGGGTTTAACTGAGAGAAGACCATTAGCCGCTAATACGTTTTTAGGGCGTTATGGTTTAATGGATTTTGCGTTGTCGAATTTCACTAATTCGCATATTAGTCAAATAGGAATTTTAGTTGAGAAAAAAGGTACTTCCATTCATGATCACATTAAAGATGGACATGCTTGGATCCCTAATACAAAGACAGGAGACATTCGTTTCTTTACTAACGAGGAAGTCTTTGCGGATGTGAAATTTAATACAGATATTTCTAATATCTTAAGCAATAGAGATTACTTTGTTTATGCTGATGCAGATTACTTTGTTTTTACGCCCCCATTCTTCTTAATGTCATTTGATTTCCGTCCATTAATCAAAGCACATGTTGAAAGTGGTAGAGATATTACCCTTGCTTATATCCACTCCAATAATGCGGAAGCTAATTTTAAAAATTGTGACGGTCTTGAACTTAATCCTGATGGAACAGTAAAAGATTTCTATCGTATTGCCGCTAGAAAAAGAGTGGCTGATATTTCTTTAGAAACATTTGTTATTTCTAAATACGCTTTATTAAGTCTTTGCGAGTTATCCAAAGAAGTCTCGATTCTTTATAGTTTAAGAAAAATGATTAAGCATGTCTGTGCCAATCAACAAATGAGTATTGCTACTTATAGATTTGATGGCGTTGTTTATCCAATCCTTTCTTTACAGGATTACGTAAGACATTCCATGGATTTATTAAAGTATGAGAACCGCCAAAAATTATTTTTAGATGATTGGCCAATTTATACAATCTCTCATAACACTCCTCCTGTTTTATATGGACCTAAAGCTGTTGTACAAAATAGTTTTATCGCTAATGGTAGCATTATTAAGGGAACAGTAATTAATTCGATTATTTCTCGTGATGTTGTTGTTAAAGAAGGTGCGGTCGTAAAGAATTCTATTCTTTTTACTCACACTAAGGTCGGTCAAGGTGTTAAGATTAATCACGTTCTTGCTGATAAGCAAGTTAAAATTCTTAATTCCAGCGAATTGAGTGGTGAAGAGAATGAAATTCTCTATATTAAGAAAGGGGTTATCGTCTAATGAAAATTTATATGGTAGCCGCTGAGTCACGTCCTTTTTCTAAGACTGGTGGATTAGCGGATGTTGTTTATTCCTTATCCTCAGAATTAGTAAAAAAAGGTGAATCAGTTTCCATCTTTACCCCTTTATATCAAGGTGTTAAAGAACAATTTAAAGACTTAGAAAAAATTAATACTTTCCTCGTAGCCGTTGGTTGGAGACAGGTTGGATGTGATGTTTATTTTACAAAACACGAGGACATCCGTTATTTCTTTATTGATGGTCATTATTTCCATCGTGATCAATTCTATGGTTTTGATGATGACGGGGAAAGATTTGCTTTTTTCACTCTCGCAGTTAAAGAGCTTCTTTATCAATTGATGGATATTCCGGATATCATTCATATCCATGATTGGCATGTGGGTATGCTTCCTTGTTTAATCAAGGAAGATGAATATGCGAATAATTATTTCAAGAAAACTAAATTTGTTTTCTCTATTCATAATCCGGCTTTCCAAGGATTGCTTGACGCTT
The DNA here is from genome assembly GCA_947302535.1 of uncultured Caryophanales bacterium. Lineage (GTDB taxonomy): Bacteria > Bacillota_I > Bacilli_A > RFN20 > CAG-826 > CAMYVX01. The sequence goes on along the minus strand of CAMYVX010000006.1, from coordinate 6,684 downwards.
CTGCAACAAGAGAATTATATGGACTTCCATATTCTGTTTATGAAAATGGCTCTATTAGATTTAAAGGTGGAGTATCAACTTTAAAAGCGGCGATTGTATATTCTGATAAGATTACAACCGTTTCTCCAAATCACCGTTATGAATTATTAACCCCAGAAGGTGGTATGGGATTAGATGGAGTACTTCGTTTCCGCGAATATGATTTTGTGGGAATTCTTAACGGAATTGACTACGACGAGTTTAATCCAAGAGAAGATAAATTGATTTTTGAAAACTATAACGCGAATGACTATTTCCGCAAAAAGAACAAAAATAAGCTAGAATTAATGCGAAAATTGAATATTTATGATTATGGTAAGCCTCTATTTTCATTAGTGACTAGACTTACTTGGCAAAAGGGTTTAGATATTGCATTACCAGCTTTAGAAGAAATGTTAAAGCAAGGTTGCTCCGCTGTTGTTCTTGGTTCTGGAGAATACCGTTATGAACAATGGTTAGAAGATTTAAGAAAAAGATATCCTAAAAATCTTGCTATCTATATCGGCTATAACGACGCTCTTGCACATCAAATATATGCAGCCAGCGACATTGTCTTAGTTCCTTCATTATTTGAACCTTGTGGATTAACACAGATGATTGCTCAACGTTACGGAGCCCTTCCTTTAGTAAGAAGAACGGGCGGATTAAAAGATTCAGTTGTTCTTTATGATGGCACTAATGAAGGTGAAGCAAACGGCTTTGGCTTTGATTATTACAACCAACATGAAATTAATCAAACTTGTCAGTTTGCTTATAATTGTTGGGAAAATCTTCCTTTAAGGAAGCAATTAATGAAGAATGCTTTATTAACTGACAACTCTTGGCAAAAGAGTGCGGATGAATATTACAAAATATATTTAAGTATTATTAACAAATAGGAGACCTATATGGGATACGATTATAAGAATATTGAGAAGAAATGGAGAAAGATTTGGGAAGAAAAGAATTCCTTCGTCTGTGACACTTACGACTTTTCAAAACCAAAATACTATATTTTAGATATGTTCCCTTATCCAAGTGGACAAGGTTTACATGTTGGACATCCAGAAGGATATACTGCTTCGGATATTTTAGCCCGTATGAAAAGAATGCAAGGTTATAACGTTTTGCATCCAATGGGATGGGATTCTTTTGGTTTGCCCGCTGAACAATACGCGATGAAAACCAATCAGCATCCTTCAATTATCACAAAGAAGAATATTGATCATTTCCGTGAACAGATTAAGATGCTCGGTTTTTCTTATGATTGGAATAGAGAATTTGCCACTAGCGATCCTTCATATTATCGTTGGACACAGTGGATCTTCTTAAATCTTTACGATAAGAATTTAGCTTATGTTGATTATCGTCCGGTAAACTTCTGTCCTGAACTTGGAACCGTTCTTGCTAATGAAGAAGTGATTGATGGAAAAAGTGAAGTTGGTGGATTCCCAGTTATTCGTAAGCCAATGCGTCAATGGGTCTTAAAGATTACGGATTACGCCGATAAACTTCTTGAAGGATTAGATGGATTAGATTGGCCTGCCTCTACTTTAGAGATGCAAAGAAATTGGATTGGAAGAAGCGAAGGTGCAAAGATTACCTTTAAAATTAAAGGTAGTGATAAGACTTTTGAAGTCTTTACCACACGCGTTGATACATTATATGGGTGCACATATTGCTGTTTAGCGCCTGAACATCCTTTAGTAAAAAGCATTACCACCGATGGACAAAGAAAAGAAGTTGAAGCTTACATTAAATCGATTGAAAGTAAGTCTGATTTAGAAAGAACAGAATTAAACAAAGACAAGACTGGTTGCTTTACTGGTAGTTATGCGATTAACCCAATCAACGGTAAAGAGGTACCAATATATATCGCGGATTATGTTTTAGCTTCCTATGGAAGTGGGGCTGTTATGGCGGTTCCTGCGCATGATGAAAGAGACTATGCTTTCGCAAGCAAATATCATCTTCCTATGATTCAAGTTCTTGAAGGAGATATTTCTAAGAATGCGATGGTCGATGATGCTCCTCATATTTATTCAGAGGAAGCTAATGGTAAAAACATTAAAGAAGCGAAAAAGATTATCTTAGATAAATTAATTGCTTCAAAACAAGGAAGTAAACAAGTTAATTATAAATTAAGAGACTGGCTCTTCTCTAGACAAAGATATTGGGGTGAACCTATCCCTGTTGTTTTAATGGATGATAAGACCATTTATCCTTTGGATAAAGACGCTCTTCCATTAGTATTACCAGAAATGGAAAAGTATCAACCATCTGGAACCGGAGAATCTCCATTAGTGCACGCAACTGATTGGCTTAATGTCACCATTAATGGAAAACATGGTTTAAGAGAAACTAACACTATGCCTCAATGGGCTGGATCTTGTTGGTATTATCTTAGATACATCGATCCACATAATGATAAAGCTATTGCTGATAAAGCCTTATTAGATCACTGGCTTCCTGTAGATTTATATATTGGAGGAGCAGAGCATGCAGTTTTACATTTACTCTATGCTCGTTTCTGGCATAAGTTCTTGTATGACCAAGGTGTTGTGAGCTGCTCAGAACCATTTAAGAAATTATTCCACCAAGGTATGATTTTGGGTTCAAACGGCGAAAAAATGTCTAAATCCCGCGGGAACGTTATAAATCCTGACGATGTTGTTGAGCAATATGGAGCTGATTCCTTACGCTTATATGAGATGTTCATGGGACCATTAGAGGCTTCACTTCCTTGGAGTGATAGTGGTCTTGATGGCGCGAAAAGATATTTAGACCGTGTTTATCGTTTGTTCACAGAGAAAGAATTTACTTCAAAATTTACTGATAAGAATGATGGTAAACTTGATTTCATTTATCATTCCACAGTGAAGAAAGTAACTGATGACTTCAATGCTTTGCAGTTTAATACAGCGATTAGTGCTTTAATGATTCTTACCAATGAATTCTATAAAGCAGAAAAACTTTATCGTCCATATTTAGAAGGCTTCATTAAGATGATTGATTGCATCGCTCCTCATTTAGGAGAAGAATTGTGGTCTATTATGGGTCATGAAGATGTTATCGTTTATGAACCATGGCCGACATATGATGAAACAAAATTAGTGCTTAATACTTGTAAGATTGCTGTTTCAGTTAACGGAAAACTTCGCGACACCATTGAAGTGAACATGGATACAGACGAAGAAGAATTAAAGAGACTTGCACTTAATAATCCGAATGTGTTGAAGCACATCGAAGGCAAAGAAATTAAAAAGATTATTTTTGTAAAAAATAAGATTATAAATATTGTCGCATTATAATTTTTATAACACGATACTCACAATTGTGAGATTGTAGGAGGTAATTATGAATTTATGCGTAGATGTGGGTAATTCCACAATTAATGTTGGTATTTTTAAAGACGAGAAGATTATTCGTTCTTTGTCTTTAACAACCGACTTAGTTAAAACTAGCGATGAATATCAAGATATCATCGTTAAACAAATTGCTAATAGTGGGCAAATTGAAGATGTGACGAATATCATATATTCTTCAGTTGTTCCTGAAATTAATTTTTCACTCAAAGACGCATTAGGAAAAATCTTTCCAAATGCCTCAATTATGAGTGTTGGCCCTGGCATTAAGACAGGATTAGTTTTAAATGTCGATCATCCTTCTGAAGTTGGAGGAGATTTAATTGCCGATCTAGTTGGAGCAAAAGAAAAATATTCCTATCCTCTTATTATTATGGATTTAGGAACCGCTAGTAAGGTGCTTCTTTTAGATAAAAATGGTTCCTTTTCAAGTGCGTTGATTTTACCTGGATTAACCATTTCATTAAGAAGCTTATCTAATAAAGCCGCGATGCTCCCTAGTATTAATTTAGATAAACCAAAATCTATAATGGCAAAGAACACTTTTGAAGCCATGAATGCAGGAATTGTCTATGGACATGCTGATATGTTATGTGGGTTAGTTAAACGCTTAGAAAAAGAACTTGGTTATTCTTGTAAACATATTCTTACAGGTGGAAGCGCTAATATCGTAAAAGACTATTTAGATATCCCGTTTATTTATGATGAGAATCTTGTTTTAGAAGGTCTCAATTCCATCGGATTTAAGAACGGAGGAAAGAAAAATGAGCGTTAAAAGTGAACCCTTTTTTACAAGCAAAAATATTGCTTATCTTTCCTTCTTATCTGCTGTTACAATCGTTTTACAGATATTTGGAAATTTGATTAATTTTGGCTTTGCTACTATAAATTTATCCCTTGTTCCTATTGCCATTGGTGCTTTAACATTAGGTCCAATTGGCGGGCTGTTATTAGGTTTGCTAAATGGTTTTGTCGTTTTGTTTTCAGCGGACACAATTGCTATATTCTATCCGCTTACCGTTCCCGGAACAATTGTAACTTGTTTATTAAAATGTAGCGCCGCTGGCTTTTGTGCTGGTTGGATTTTTAAACTATTTAAAGGAAGGAAAAAAGAATTCTTAGGCAGCATACTTGCTTGTATTTCCATTCCTATTATTAATACACTTTTGTTTAGTGTGTGTTTCTTATTATTTTTTCAAGATATGGCCAAGAACAACGGATCGGATAATGCTTTCTCTTTCCTTATCCTTTCGGTAATTGGCATTAATTTTATATTTGAATTATTAGTAAATTCCTTTCTTTCGCACGTTATTTATATGATTTATCGCTATTTTGATAAGAAAAGGAGTATGAGAGAAATAGCAAGTCAAGAAGAAGATGGAGGACAAGATAATGAGTAAAAAACAAGAAAGTATTTATCAAAGCTTAGGCAAGAATTATTACAAAGTGATGGTTGAAAATCTAAAAAAGTTTTGCGCAATTGATTCAACCTATGATGCTAGTACTGCGGATGAGAAAAATCCTTTTGGTAAAGGCGTCAGTAAGGCTCTTAAGTTTATTGAAGAATTAGCCAAGAAAGATGGCTTCACCGTTACTAATTACGATAATAAGATAGTGGAAATTCTTGAGGGTGATAAAAAAGAAAAGAACATCACTATCTTAGCCCATGCTGATGTAGTTCCTCCGGGAAATGGATGGAAACATAATCCTTTTGAAGTCTTAGAAAAGAAAAATGTTTTATATGGACGTGGCGTAAGCGATGATAAAGGACCTTTACTTGCCTCTTATTATGCTTTAAAAATGCTCAAAGATAATCACTTGTTAGGAGACTATCAAGTTCGCTTATTAGTGGGCGGAAATGAAGAAAGCGGTTCTGCTTGTATGGAACATTATTTCCACACATTAAAGAAGTATCAACCAACTCTAGGTTTTTCTCCTGATGCTGACTATCCTTTAATTTATGGAGAGAAAGCTATTATTAATTATGAGGTTAAAAAAGCATTTAAACTTCCTCATATTTATTCCTTCAAAGGTGGCACAGCTTTTAACTGTGTTATTGAGGAGTTTGAAATGGTCACTGATGATAATGAATCCCTCCTTTTATATCTTGAAGAGAATAAGATAAAGCATTCGTTTAACAAAAAAGGCAACAAACTATTTATTACTATTTATGGTAAATCCGCTCATGGATCCGCTCCACAAGATGGTATCAACGCTGGAATGATTGGAATTAGTACTTTGGCCTATATTTATGAATATCCGGAATTAATTCAGTTAGTAAAAATGTATAGCGATGTCTATGGTCGTGGGGTTGATGCTTATAACAAGAGTGAAGACATGGGAGAGAATAGTCTAAATGTTGGCTTGATTTCATATGATGGCAAAGATTTCTCGATGACAGTTAATTTCCGTCATGTTAATGGAGTTAAATCAAAAGACATTATTAAGCGCATTAAAAAGGCAAATAAGCCGTTTAAAGTTGATGTTTTAAGCGCTCATGAACTTCTTTATTATCCACAAGATTCTGTTTTAGTTTCAACTTTGTTGAAAGTATATCAAGAAGAGACTAATGATTATAAGAGTAAACCATTAGCCATAGGTGGAGGAACATATGCTAAAGACGCTGATAACGTTGTTGCTTTTGGTATGCAGTTCCCTGGAGTTGATTTATTATTCCATTCTCCAGATGAATATCTTCCTATAAAAGATTTATATATTTCTTTAGGTATTTACGCACACGCGATAGTAGAATTAGGGAAGAAAATCTCATGAGAACCAAATTTAAAGCTTGGACAAAACCTTATATCGAGGAACATCAAGAAGTGATGGTGTCTTTACCATATTTTCAAGATGTTAAGGATCTTTTTGCTTTAGAAATTGGTTCGGGTAAAGGACAGTTTTTAGTCGATATGGCCAAGAAATTTCCTCATAAGGAGTTTGTTGGCATTGAAAGAAATGTCACATGCGCCGGAATAAGCGCAAAAAAGTTAGTAGATGAAAAGATAAACAATGCTAAGCTAGCCTATGAGAACGCCGACGCCGTCCTTGACTCTTTAAAAGATAATAGCGTGAATAATATCTTCTTAAATTTTTCTGATCCTTGGCCAAAGAAACGACATGAAAAAAGACGGTTGACTGCGCCCTCTTATCTAGAAAAATACTTTCGTGTTTTAAAGAAATGCGGGCGTCTATTAATCAAGACTGATAACGTTGATTTATTTCACTTTACTTTAGAAAATATGGCTAATACCTCATTTATTTTTGTAAATTTAACGGAAAATTATATAGATTTAGATGATTT
>CAMYVX010000005.1 GCA_947302535.1 uncultured Caryophanales bacterium | reverse complement strand
TTCCTTACACGACGCTCTTCCGATCTGTTCGCATCAAAATCTAAGATATGAACTTCGATAATTGGTTTTAATAATTGCATAATTGTCGGATGAGTTCCAATTGAGGCAATAGCCCGATATCTTTCTCCGTTAACAATCGCATAAGCAATGTAAGCCCCTACTTTTGGAAAGACATAAGGATAATCGAGTTCTAAGTTTGCTGTTGGGAAATCTATTTTTCTACCGTTTCTTTTGCCTTCCACAACCAAGCCATTAATGCGGTAATATCTACCCAGCATCTTCTTAGCTCTTTCCATATCACCATTCTCTACAAGAGAAATAATATTTCTCGTTGATATTTTTTCTTCTTCAAAAAGTGTGAAATCCACCACTTGAACATCGAAGAATTCTTTCAAATATTCTGGGGTGCCTGTGGCTTCTATACCAAAAGCAAAATCTGATCCGCAAAAGATTTTAGCGGGGTTGATTTTCTTTAAAACTTTTTCCACAAAATCTTCTTTTGATAACTTAGCCACTTCAATATCAAAGTGCATCAAAAAGAAATACTCTACACCTAATGACTCAAAGAATTCTGCTTTATCACTATTAGAAGTTAAATGCATGTTGGCTTTTGTTTTCCCAAGAACATAAGCGGGAGAATTATCAAAGGAAAGGACTCCAACTTTATAACCTTCACCATTCGCTCTTGCGATTAGGGATTGATGGCCTAGATGTACACCATCAAAATAGCCAAGACAAAGAACGATCTTTTCTTTTATTTCTGGTACATCGTTATAAGAGAATAATTTAATCTCCATAGGCTACCATAATCCCCTTTTACAAATATATTTTTCATTATCCTTTTCATAAATTGCAATAGCAACATTATCCGAAGATATCAAAAGCAATTCTTTTTCGCTGCAAGGCAAAATAAGGCTAGCCCCATTATAGGCTCTCTTACTTTGCTTCTCATCTAATTGGTATTCTCTTAGATACTTCTTTAGGATATATCGTGTTTCAATAATGTTGTTTTCTTTAACGTCTTCCATCTTCTTGGCGTCTTCGATTTTAAAAGCCCCAATAGATAATCTTCTTAGACTTTTTAAATATCCAACTTCACCAAGTTTAGAAGCAATATCTTCCGCTAAAGCACGGATATATGTTCCCTTAGAAACTAAACACTTAAATGTGATGATATTTGAAGAAAAATCCACTAATTCTATGCTTTTTATGTCAATTTTACGGGGTTTTCTTTGAACTTCCACTCCTTGATGGGCCAATTCATATAGCTTGACTCCTTGATAATGAATCGCACTTGTCATAGGAGGTATTTGTTCTTGCTCGCCAACAAAAGAAGATAATATTTTTTTAATATCTTCCACTTTCAAAATAGATGGATTCTTCTCTAGAATAACTTCTCCAGTAACATCTCCTGTTGAAGTCTTTTTACCAAGTTCTAATTCAGCAATATATTCCTTCTCATCTTCTTCGATATAGATTCCAGCTTTAGTAGCTTTGTTTACTGAAACAATTAATAGTCCGGTGGCAAATGGATCTAAAGTGCCTGTATGCCCAGTCTTATCAACATGCAAAAGATGACGAAGTTTATTGCATACATCGCGCGATGTCCATTCGCTGGGTTTATCAATTAGCACAAATCCATTCATACTTTAAAAACCAATTTATTATATATATAATAGCATACATGAAGGCAATAAGAATATTACTAGCGTGTATCCGTAAAGCTGATCAGCAATTTGATTTATTCCATAATGGAGATAAAGTTGTTATCGGCGTTTCCGGAGGAAAAGATTCTATTGCTTTAACCTATTGTTTAAATTTATATCGCAAATTTTCACATATTAATATTACAATCCAGCCAGTCACATTAGACCTCGGATTTGATAACTTCGACGCCACTCCTATTAAAGAGTTTATGGAATCAATTGGCTTATCCTTGATTGTTCATGATAGCAAGGAAGTCTATCCCATCTTAAAAGCCAACACTAAAAATCATCTTCATCTTCCTTGTTCAATATGTTCAAGAATGAAGAAAGCCGCTATCAATAAAGTCGCTAATGAAATTGGTTTTAACAAAGTGGCCTTCGCTCATCATGCAGATGACGCCATTGAAACATTGATAATGAATGAAATATACGGGAAGCGTATTGCTACTTTCTCTCCGATGATGCATTTAGAAAATGCTAACATCGATTTTATTCGTCCATTCATCTATGTATTTGAAAAAGATATCAAAAGATTAATAAAGGAAGAGAACCTTCCTGTCTTTGGATCTCATTGTCCTGCTGATAAACGCACAACTAGAGAAGATATTAAGAATATCTTAAGCGATTTATATCATAGATATGATGGCGCTCAAGAATCATTCTTAAATATGCTTGAGAATTATGAACATGAAGATCTCTGGGGAAAAGAAATCTATCTACAAATCAATCAAGATGGTCTCACTTTAAAACCAGTCATAAATAAAGATGACGCTATCTCCTTATATAACATTCGTCATCAAGTTTTTACAAAAGGACAAAATATCTCTTATGAAGATGAATTTGTTGTTGAAGAAGAAAAGGAAGCAACATCCTTCCTCTTATGTTTAAATAAGAAACCTGTTGGGGCAATTCGATATCGTTTAGTCAATAATGAATGCAAAATCGAAAGATTCGCTATTTTAGAAGAATATCAGCATAAAGGTTATGGATTTGCCACCATCAAATTCTTTGCTGAATATTTATATAAAAGATTTAATCCCACTCCTATCGTATTAAATTCTCAATACCACCTATTGGAATTTTATAAAAAAGCAGGATTCATTCCTGCTGGTGAGCCTTTTATCGAGGCGGGTATTAAACATATAAGAATGATTTATAAATCACTTTAAATTATTTAATATTTCATTAATTCTTTCTTCTTTTTTATAACCTTCATCTAAAACGAAAGTTAATTCAGGGACACGGCGAGTGTCCATTTTTTTCGCTAAAGAGGAGCGGATGAAACCTTTAGAATGTTCAAGAACTTCCATGCCTTCTTTGATTTCATTATCGTTAATAAAAGATACATAAATCTTCGCGTAAGAAAAATCTTTGCTCACTCTAACTTCAGGAATTGAGACAAATCCAAGATGTGGATTTTTTAATTCCATTTGAATAATTTGAGCAATGTTTTTTCTAATAATCGCCGCAATTCTCTCTTGTTTATTAGCCATTACGCTCTTTTCTCCACGACTTCATAGCCTTCAATAATGTCGTTCTCTTTGATATCGTTAAAGCCATCAATGAGCATACCACATTCAAATCCAGCCTTCACTTCTTTAGCAGCATCCTTTTCTCTTTGTAAGGAGGCTAACTTTCCTTCATAAACAACAATGCCGTCCCTAATAAGACGAATAGGATTAGTAGCTTTAATTGTGCCATCGGTTACCATACATCCGGCAATTGTTCCTAATTTGCTTACTTTGAATAAACGTCTAATTTCTGCTTGGCCAGTAACATTCTCTTCATAAGTAGGAGCAAGCATACCTTTCATCGCCGCTTCAATCTCTTCAATTAAAGCATAGATGATACGGTGTAATCTAATTTCCACTTTTTCTTCTTCGGCTTTAGCTCTTGTTCTCGCATCTGGACGAACATTAAAACCATAGATAATCGCGTGAGAAGCACTAGCAAGAAGAACATCGCTTTCAGTAATACCACCGCTAGTAGCACGTACAATATTAATTTTCACTTGGTCGTTAGTGAGTTTTTCTAAAGAGGACTTGACTGCTTCGGCTGAACCAGTAGAATCAGCTTTAACAATAATGTTGAGATTTTTAATCTCACCTTCTTTAGCAAGATTATATAAATCATCTAAAGATGCAGCGGAAGTTGTTCCTCTTTCTTTAGCTTCTTTAATTCTTTTACGTTTTAAAGCGATTTCACGAGCTTCAGCTTCTTGCGCAAAGGCCATAAAACGATCTCCAGCTTGTGGAACTTCGGTAATACCAATAACAGAGACTGGGGTACTTGGAGAGGCTTCTTGAAGAACCTTACGGAATTCGTTAGTCATACGACGGGCCTTACCATAGGAAGTACCAACAACTAAGAAGTCTCCTTCTTTTAAGGTTCCGTTTTGCACTAATAAAGTAGCTTTTGGACCTTCATTTTTATCAAGTTTAGCTTCTAATACTGTTCCTAAAGCATAACGATCTGGATTAGCTTTTAATTCTCTCATTTCACTAACTAAAAGAATTGTTTCTAATAAGCCATCAATATTTGTCTTCTTTTTCGCAGATATTTCCACCGCAATAGCGTCGCCACCATATTCTTCAGTAATAACATCATGAGCCATTAATTCGGTCTTAACTTTTTCAGGATCGGCTCCTGGTTTATCAATTTTATTGATAGCGACAACAATTGGGACACCAGCAGCTTTAGCGTGGTCAATTGCTTCAATAGTCTGAGGCATAACACCATCATCAGCGGCAACAACCAAAACAACAATATCAGTAACGCCAGCACCTCTAGCTCTCATTTGTGTGAAAGCTTCGTGCCCTGGAGTGTCAATAAAGGTAATCTTTTGACCATTAATCTCTTTTTGGTAAGCACCAATCTCTTGAGAGATACCACCGACTTCATCATCAACAAGATGTGAATTTCTAATAGCATCAATTAATGTGGTCTTACCATGGTCAACGTGTCCCATGATAGTTACAACAGCAGGACGTGGTTTGAGCTTGGATGGATCATCGTCGATTTCTAAATCTTCAAAGTTCTCGGCGGCGACAATGACTTTCTTCTGGAAGTCATAACCAAATTCTAAACAAACTAAACCAATTAGTTCATCATCTAAAACAGTGTTGATAGTCACCATTTTGCCTTGTAAGAACAAGAACTTAATAATGTCAGAAACAGGAACATTAAGTGATTTAGCTAATTCGTTTGTACTAATAGCGCCTGTATAAACAAAGACACCACCGTTGACTTTGGCTTGAACTTTATCAGCTTTCACTTTTGTGGAAACATTCGTTTCACGTTGCTTGTTATCATTTCTATCCTTTTTACCCATATCAACACCTTCTTTCTTTTATAAACGTTTTAATAATTCTAAATATGTGTCTTCTTTGACTTCACACTTTAAAGCACGAGCCAAAGAATTCTTCTTTTTTGCAAGCAAGATTATGTCCTTATCTTTCTCAAGATAAGCTCCACGACCTTGGACCTTATAAGTATCATCGATGATAATTTGTTTGTCTTTTGTTTTGACGATACGAAACATCTCGTTTCGTGCAAGGATTTTTCGACTAACAATAGACATACGGACAATAACATTCATTAGCGGTTATCGTCATCGTAATATTCATCGTATTCATCGTAATCGATGTCTTCATCAGACTCGTAATTATCTTCTTCCTCTTCTTTTTCCATTTCCGCTAATTCTTCATCAGTATAGATGGACATATTTTGAGAAGGATCGTGTTTGAACACTTGAACATTATCTTCCTCTTCTTCTTTCTTAGAAGATTTTTTACTTCTCTTCACATTACGTGTAGATTTCTTATCTTCTTCTAAGGATTGTTCGAGATCAGATAAGGTTGTTGTTGTCTTAACATCTTGAACTTTAATTTCTTCTTTCTTTTCTTCAGCTGGAGCTTCTTCTTTAGAAGGTATAACTTCTTCAAGATCTTCTTCTTCAACTTGAGATTTCAAGGCTTCATCAATATCGCTTGTGACTTCATCTTCATAGACACGGTCCATAGGATTGACATAGCCTTCTGGGAGTGGTAAACCTTTTTCTTCTTCCACTTCCTCTTTCTTTTCTTCGCCAAGAAGGGCTTTTTGTTTAGCCAAATATTCTTCTTGAGCTTTTTGTAAGCGTTTTTCTTGTTCTTTAGCAAGTTCAGCAGCTTGTAATTCTTCATAGGTTTGATAAGCAAAACCTTCCGCCAAAGCAGCTTCTTCAGTCTTGATATCGATGTTATAGCCAGTTAAACGAACTGCTAAACGAACATTAGCGCCGCGACGACCAATAGCTAAAGATAAATATTCTTCTTTAACAACTGCAGTCGCGGTTTTCTTTTCTTCATCATAAACAATACCGCTAACGGTTGCTGGTTTAAGAGATTCCATAATGAATAAACCAGGGTTGTCGCTATAAGCGATAATGTCAATTTTTTCTTTATTAGAACCATTACCTAATTGAGTAACGATCTTTTGAATACGGCTACCATTTTGTCCGATACATGCACCAGCAGGATCAACATCTAAATTATTAGTGTAGACAGCAACTTTACTGCGTTCGGCTGCTTCGCGTGCGATACCTTTAATAATAATTGTGCCATCATAGATTTCTCTAATTTCTTCATTGAATAAGCAACGTAAGAAACCCTCATTGGAACGAGAGACCAAAATTCTTGCTCCGCCTTTAGAAGAGGAATCGACACCAACAACATATAAACGAATAGTATCGCCTGGGAAGAATTTTTCATCGCCAATCATTTGGCTCTTCTGTAAAAATACAGAAGTTCTTCCAATGTTAACGGAAGCACCTTTTTCATCAACAGTCTCAACTCGACCAGTAATCATCGTGCCAATCTTGTCTTTAAAATTCTCTAATAAAACTGATTTTTCCGCTTCTGAGAATTTTTGACGGAAAACAGATTTAATGGATAAAAGGGTGGCTTTATCTAAAGCGTTGATGTCTGTAGGAATCTCAAAATCATCACCGGCTTTGTATTTCTTCTTACCCTTTGCTTCTTCGTTAGCGTCTTCCACACTGATTTCTAAGAAATCATCTTCGACTTCATCGACGACTTTCTTAATTTGCGCTAATTCAATTGTTCCGTTTTCTGGATGGAATTCCACTTTCACAAGAGCATCGTCTCCACCGAGCTTTTTGCGAAAACCTTTACTAATAGCTTCAGTCAATGCTTGAATCACGGATTCTTTACTGATTCCTTTTGTGGATTCAATAGCGTCCAAAGCTTCAAATAGTTCTGGTGCGTTAATAGCCATAATTTTTCTCCTTGCTAAAATTTAATTGCTAAACGTATTTTTGATATATTTGCTTTTGCTATATCAACTAATTTGGTTCTGGTCTTAATGCGATAAGATAGCGTGATTGTATCTTCTTTCACATCAACCAAATCTCCTTCATAAATGTTCTCTCCTGCAATAGGATTAATAAGATGAACATGAATGTAAGAAGATAAATATTTCGATAAATCTTGGATTTTTAAGGGTTTTTCTGCCCCTAAAGAAGAAATATCGAGAGTGTACGCTCTATCAAATGGATCTATTTCATCAAAGTATTCTGAGACTTTCATAGATACTTCGCTAATAGCTTCCATATCAATAGGAGCCACACGATCAATAACAAGAGAAACAAGCATATCATCCTTGCTATAAGAGATAGTTAAAGAAACTAATTCATAATCGAATTCAAGAAGTTTGTTTCGTAATAGTTCTTCAAGTTTTTCTTTTTCCATCTACATCTCCTTTAAAAACAAAGAGTGGCCATTTGGTCACTCCACTATTCGTGAGTTACGCTCCTAAGAGCATTAGTATTCTACCACACAATTAATAATTGTCTAGTAGAAATAGAAATATTTTATTTCACAGGGTTAACTAAAATACTTCCGTCAGTACAAATAACAACACTGGTACCAGCTTTATAAAGCCAGTTATTACCTCTTTTAATGTGTCTCCATTGTTCCTTGGTTCCGGAATAATTAATTCTTTGAATATTGGCGCAGTTGAAGAAACAGTTTGTGCCAATTTGTTTCACAGAAGTAGGAATGGAAACAATTCTTAAAGATCCGCAGTTAGCAAAGGCACCTTTACCCAAGCTTTCAATACCGCTTGGAATAATAGCTGTCACTAAGTTTTGGTTTTCACTAAACGCATGACCACCAATATATGAAAGTGTATATGGCAAACCAGTTGCGGTTTTATAGGTTAGTTTTGTAACAGAATTCTCACCAACATATTTGCTGCCTTCTTCGCCTTTATTAACATTAATGTTAACAGATGATGGGAAAGCCGCTGCGGCCATAGCGGGATTGGCAACTGTTAAACCACGATTATTTCTAGCAACATAATTTCCTAAATCAGAATCTTCATACCAAATACGATGTTTGCCATAAGTTGTGCACTTAACGACAATCATAAGAACGATACAAACAAACGAAACTGATAGATAAATAATCGGCCATAAGTAATTGAAATCGGAAGCTACATAGGCAGAATAACCAGCGGCTCTAATTAAGCCTTCAATATGATTGGTATAGAAGCCAATAAAGAAGGCTCCACCACTAGTAATGGCAGTAAGAATGAAATGAGAGATACTCATTCCAATAGGAATGCCGCCAGAGGATATACGTCCATTGAACAAATAAACTAAAGCAGTTACGAAGAAATAGAAAACCCAAATAATGCTAAAGATATAAATGAATGGCAAAGCATAGGAGAACACAGTATAAATTGTATTAACAAAGAATGGGCTAGAGAACTTATCAGCTAAACTTCTATAGTATTGGTTGAACATGATGAAACTTTGTCTATTTAAATTAGTGCCAGCAAATCTATCGGTGATACGGAAAATAAAATCTAGACCGATTAATGAGCCGCTTTCGCCACTATATCCAATCTTGTATTGAAGCCACGGAGTAGCGAAGAATGAAAGAATGAATGTTGAGCACATTATGAGGCACAAAAAGAACATCACAACTGAGCCAAAAGAATGTTTACGAGTAATTTTAAGTTTCTTTTCCATAATACAAAGTTCCTATACGTAGTTTATTATACACGAGTTTACGCGCTCATGAAGAATTTTTTTATAAAAAACACACTATTTTTCACTATTTGTTATTATCGTTAATCTTTCACCAGCTTTTTGGAAGCCTAATTCGCTTGCTTTAGTGTACCAATAAATAGCTTTATCGAGGTCTTTTGTAAGATAAATACCATTCTCATAATAGACACCCAAATTATACATAGCTCTTTTCTCTCCGTTATTAGCGGCCAGTGTAAACCAGTATGAGGCACGAGCGTGGTCTTTTTCTACACCCTCGCCCTGCGAATACATAAGCCCAAGCATGTAATAACATTTTGCATCTTTTTGGTCTTTTCCATTATTGAAATATTGGAAAGCCTTATTCGTATCTTTAGAAACACCACGCCCCTGCAAATAACACATACCTATGTAGTAATTTGTTTCGGCCAGGCCAAGATCGCGACAATAGAATAGAATTTCCAAGTATTTTTCTTCGTTCTTTTCGACGCCACATCCATCAAGATACATTTCCGCTAATTTCTTTAAAGCTGAAACATTGTTTTGTTCGGCAACTTGATTAATCAATTCAAAAGCTTTTTCTTCGTTCTTCTCAACGCCTTCGCCGCTTAAATAGAGTTTGGCGAGAATTAGTTTAGCTTCTTGGCTACCAAGCTCGATAGCCTTATTCAAATAATAAAGCGCTTTTTGAATATCTTGTTCGACGCCAAGGCCTTTTAAATACAATTCGCCAACAAATAGCGATGCTTCATGATCAACCCCAAAGGAAGCACGATAGGCGTATTGAAAACAGGCTTCATAGTTTTTTTGAGCATAGTAATATTTAGCAATAGCAAAAGAATCTAGACTAGTCTTGTCTTCTTTTTGTAATAGTTCATTAAATTGTTCTTGGTTAATTGTATTTTCCATATGATTATTCTACAATTAATTTTAAAAGTATACAATAAAAAGTTAAATAACTTTTTTAATATGAAAGAAATAACCTAATTTAACATTTTGCTTAAGCAAAAGAAAACTCCCTACTTTTTTGGTAGAGAGTTATTATTTATTGACCGTATTTAACGTTCTTTAATTTCGAGAAATCTTTTAGTTTAAAGCACCAGTTAGGATCTCCAATTGTGCCTGGATAATTTAACCTGCCTTTATCATCAATTCTCAATAAATCTTGTAATTGGAAAATGGTAAATAAACTCTTCGCATTCCAGATATAATCAAAGATGGCTTGATATAAATTCTTTGGATAATTCAAACGACGATTAATCATATCTTTTTGCTCATCAGTTAAAGACTTATACCAACCATATAAAGTTTGGTTATCATGGGTTCCTGGATAAACAATTTGTCTTTCTGTTGGGAAGGCCTCCCAATCAAAAATAGTAAATTCATAGATAAACATTCCAGGAAGATTATAATGGTCTCTTAATTCATGAACGCCAGGGAATAAATCGCCCAAATCTTCGGCAATTAAGTTGATTTTTGGGTACTTTTTATATAGATTATCGAAGAATTCATAACGCGGGCCAACTTCCCAACGACCGCGCTTAGCATCGCTATCTTCTGCTGGAATTACACAATATGTATCCCAAGCGCGGAAATGGTCTAGTCTTAATAAATCACAAGTCTTAGCAATAAAACCAATGCGGTTAACTAAGAAGGAATAATTATCTTCTTTCATCTTGTTGAAGTCAAAGATTGGGGTGCCCCATAATTGTCCAACATCAGAGAAGACATCCGGTGGAACTCCTGAGACCATTGTGGGGTTATATTTTTCATCGAATAAGAATTGATCTTTATGCATCCAACAATCCGTGGAGTCATAACCCACATAGAATGGGCAATCTGCGATTAACTTAATACTCTTTCTTCTAGCAAAGGAAAGAACGTTTTTCCATTGCTTGGCCGCAATATATTGCATGAAGATTTGGAAATCTATTTCTTTTTGATATTGTCTTGGAGCTTTGTTGTGTTTATCAAAATAATTCATTTGATAAGCTGGCCATTCGTTCCACTTAGCGCCGTGATTAACTTTTTTAAATACTAAATATGTTGCGTAATGTGTAGCCCATGGATTCTTTGTTTTAAATTTCTTTAATCCATTAGTGGGTCCTTGCATATATTTTTCAAAAGCTTTCTTTAAATATTTCACTTTAAAGTCTAAGCATGCTTGGAAACGAATGAATGTTGATGTCTTACGATAATCAGGAACTTCGTCCAATAAACCTTCTTTCTTTAAATAATCTAAAGAGATGTAACGGACATCAATCGCTTCAGAGCAGGTAGACATATAAGGTGAATTACCTGGACCCAATGGGTTAAGAGGCAAGATTTGCCAATAACTATAATGATGTTTTTTCAACCATTTGATAAATGTGTAACAAGAATCTCCAAAGTCTCCAATCCCATGGTTGGAAGGAAGAGAGGCTACTGGAAATAACACTCCGACGTTCTTTTTCATACTTTTATTTTATTTTTCCACAAGAAAACTATCAATAACAAAGTTAGAAAATTTTATAATCGCCAATTTTAAATTAGTTTGAAATATTCTAAAGCGTACTTAACGCCGCTTTCACCAACTTTTTTAGAAATGAAGTGAGCTTTATTTTTCGCCTCTTCAACTGCGTTGCCCATAGCAACCGCTAAACCGACGCTTTCAAACATTGGGATATCTCCATAATCATCTCCAATGCCCATCGCATATTTTTTATCAATATTTAGAATAGATAATATTCTTTCTATTCCTTTAGCTTTGCTAGATGGATAAATATTTAAATCCGCTGCGCATTCCGCAAATCGGAACAAATTAATTTCTTTAGGTAATTCTTTTAATAATTCTTCATCTTTGTCTCTCGGAGAGAACAAAAGAATTGCAGAAACGTTTACATCATCAAAATTCTCTTTGATAAGCGGAATCTTTTCATCATATGTTGCAAAGAAAGCATCCGCATATTCATTTCTTTCTTGAGTGAAGAAACGTTGCTTTTCTGTCGATAGTTCTAACGTGAAATTATGTTGCTTACAAACCTTGATAATTTTATTCACGATTTCCTTTGGAAAATTATCTGCGAATACTACTTCATCATTAATAAATCCAGTGGCCCCGTTTGTACAAATAAGACCATCTGGCTTCATGTAGTTAAGTAGATTGGTCTTTCTTACAGATTCATAAGGACGAGCAGTACATAAATATAAAAGGCACCCATTCTCTTGTGCCTTATTTAAAGCAGAGATGCTTTCGTAATCAAAATCATGCTTATGATGATCTAAGATTGTCCAGTCAATATCAACAAAAATAATTTTAATTTTATTCACCATTTTATTCTATCGATAAACTAGAAAAAAAGGAAGTAAACCTTCCTATTTTTCTTCGTTATTCTTTTTAAGTGCTTCGTCACGAATACGGTTCTCAGCATCAATAAGTCCAAATACTCCACCTAGAAGATAGAAGATTTGGAAGAAAACGCCAATGACAATTAAGACAACGTGAGGTGTACTATTTGTGTCATCGTTTTCTAAACTCTTTAATGCTTTTAAGGCAATGATAAGAACCACTAAACAGATAAGGAATAAGAAGGCTGACATCACAATTGAGCCAACCGCGGTAGATCTCACACTAGCTTCAGTCCAGTTTGTTGGATAATGACCTTTCATACTTTCGTAGATGTCTTTTGAAAAAATCACTGCAAGAATGGAAAGAACTAAGCCGACAAAACAAATAACAAGGCTAATGATATTGAAGATCCTTCCTAATAAATACATTACTTTAGACGCAGATTTCATAAATAATCCTCCGTGTTGTTATTATAAAACAACTTATTAAATTTGAATAATGATTTTACTTATGTTTCCAACACCTTAAAGAGTTGAGAATGCATAATAAGGCTACACCTACATCGCCAAAGACGGCTAACCAGATGGAAGCTAAACCAAATAATGAGAGTAGTAAAATGCTAATCTTCACCAATAAAGCGAAAACAATATTCTCTTTGACAATCCTAATTGTCTTTTTAGCTATCCTTTTTGTAACAGCAATCTTGTTTAAGTCATCATTCATTAAAACTATATCGCTAGCTTCTAAAGCGGCATCTGAACCAATTGATCCCATAGAAATACCAATATCACTTCTGGCTAAAACAGGAGTGTCGTTAACCCCGTCTCCTACAAAAGAAACTAGAGTTCTTTGATTCTCATTCATGATTTTTTCAAAATACAAGACTTTGTCTTGAGGGAGCAAAGAATGATGATAAGAAGAAATTTGAAGTTCTTCAGCAACATGATGAGCGGTCACTTCATTATCTCCCGTTAACATAACCGTCTTAATATTATCCTTATTTAAATAGGTTACTAGTTCTCTAGCATCTTCTTTAATCTCATCACTAATAACGATATAACCAAAGCATTTGTTATTCCTTCCTACATAAACAATCGTTCCGCTAGGAGTAACTTCGTCAACTTTGATTCCGTATTGTTCAAATAGTTTCTTATTCCCGGCATAAAGTATATCGGCATCTTTTTCGGCAATGACGCCTTTACCAGGAATATTGCTGATGCGGTAGTCATGATTAACAACCATATTATTTTTAATAGCTAAGGCAATCGGATGGTTGGATTGACTTTCACAAATGGAAGCGATTCTTAATATCTCCTCTTCTTCATCCTTAGGATATATATAAGAAATAACGAAATTACCTTTGGTAAGTGTTCCGGTCTTATCGAACACAAATGTTTTAACTCTGTTAAAATTTTCTAGATATAAGGAGCCTTTAATTAAAATACCCATCTTAGCAGCTTTACCTAAAGAAATGAAAAAAGCTAATGGAACAGAAATCACAATAGCACATGGGCATGAAACAACTAAGAAATTAAGAGCACGGTTAATCCATGTTAAATAATCGTGAGTAATTAAAGAGCCAAGAACACCAACAAGTAAAGCAGAGAAAACCACTAATGGCGTATACCATTTAGCAAAAACAGTGATGAAATTCTCATGTTTACTTTTAACATTAGAAGAATTTTCCACTAATTCTAATATTTTATTAACAGAAGAATTGGAAAAATCTTTATCAACTTTAATATCAATAGTTGAGGTTAAATTTACAGTGCCGGAAAGCACTTCGTCTCCCTCTAATAAATCAACAGGTATCGATTCCCCTGTTAAGGATTTAGCGTCAATCGAAGTTGCCCCTTTAATAATGATCCCATCAAGAGGTATTTTTTCTCCAGGTTCAACCCTAATGATATTACCTATTTCAATAAGCTCTGGATCCAATATTTCTTCTTGATTATCATCTTTAACTAAACGAGCAAAATCAGGACGAATATCCATAAGGTTTGCAATAGATTTTCTTGTTTTTCCGACTGCAAAACCCTGGAAAAATTCCCCAATTTGATATAAAAACATGACCGCAACAGCTTCTGGAAACTCCCTAATGATGAAGGCTCCAATCGTAGCGATACTCATTAAAAAATTCTCATCAAATACTTGTCCGTGAGCTATATTTTTAACCGACTTAATTAAAACGTCATACCCCACTATTAAATATAAGGATAAATATAATAAGAAAGGAATAAGCCAATCGATATTTTCATCTACCGGAATAAAAGAAAATTCAGTTACCTTATCAACGATAAAAAGTGGGATAAATAATATTCCCACTATAATAATTCTAATTAAGCGATTTTTGAGCTTTTTAGACATTAATCAATAACCTCAAAATCCGATTCAACTTTTTTACCAGCTTTTTTGGCCTTTTTAAAAACGTCTTCAAAACGATCATCATCAATATCGATAATCATTTTTTGTGTCATGAAATTAATATTAACCGAATTAACACCTTCAACTTTACTAATCGCGTCTTGTATTTTAGCTGCGCAATTAGCGCAATCAACTTCGATTTTATAAACCTTTTTCATATTTCTTACTCCTTAACATGTTCTAATGCACACCTAAAGATTTCACTAACATGTTCATCATCAAAACTATAATAGATTTCTTTTCCTTCTCTTCTTGGCTTTACCAATTTAGCTTGTCGTAAAACTCTTAATTGATGAGAAACCGCGGAAATAGGCATTCCCACTAATTCAGAAATCATGGAGACATTTAGTTCTTCATCTTGTAAAGCAGAAAGGATTTTGGCTCTAGTAAAGTCTCCGAGTATCTTAAACAAGGAAGCCATATCTTCAATGTAATCATCAATCTCTAATTCTTTTGTTCTTTTTAAATCTTTCATAGTTTTTCCTCGCTAATATTATATTGAACATTTGAACAACTATTCAAGTGTTATTTAAAAAAAGATTATTTGTGAGCAATATGAATGTTACCTGCGCTCCAACAATAAACGTCTAAAAGCGCTTTTGGAAGCCAGATTAACACCGTGACTACAATTAATAAAAGTTCAAGAAGCCACTTAAGAATATAGCCTCTATATCTTGCCTTATATTTAAAGTGATAGTTATCGATAATTTTCCTCTTAGCGTCATATTTATCTTCTAATCCTGTGGTCACAGGATAAAGTATGTTCAAGGTCAATGTATTAATTATAAAGATGCCAAGTTTAGTAAGAATCAATAAGAACAAATGAAACTCATAAGTAGATAATTCTACCTTACTACTCACAAAGTGAGTATTTTTATGAACATATATTTTTAAAGTTCTAGTAATAAAGAAGGCTTGTAAAAGAGAAAGAATTGTATTAGAGGCAATTTGGAAAGGAAGAATATTGTATTTACGTAAATAATACATCCCAATATTAATCGCTGTTAAAGAGGCAACCAATAAAATGTAACCAATGATAAACTTCAGGTATATGCCTAATATCTTGCCTCTATAAACTAGTCTCTTGTTATCAACATAGGTTTTATTAACAAAATATTTAGCGTGAATATGGTACGCTAATGGAAGCAAGATAAGTAAAGATCCTATTGATATAAGGATTGTAAATAGGTATACAAAATACCCTTTTAATTTATTAACTTCGACTCGACTGCCATTCATATTACTTAGTATATTCATCAATAAACTCCATCATCTTATAATTCACTTCATAAGATTCTTTTAGATGAGGTTTAGTGACATTATGGACATGATCAACTTCTTTTTCTTTTGAAAGGATATCAACAAAAGTAAAAACTTTATTTTTCTTCAGCAAATCTTCTTTCATCGTTAAAGTGTGTTGACGAATAAAATCAAAATTACAAGTAGATAAAAAGATAGGAACATTAATAACGTCAATATAACTTCTAGGAGAGAGCAAAGCAAAATGTTCTTCTTCTATATGAGGTCCAAACATTCTTTTAAGTGCTCCTTTGCTCATATCTTTAAAATTGGATAAAGCAAAATCATAAACAGGACTATTAACAAGGATGGCTTTAAATGGGAACGGCTTAATATCTAAATTTAATTTGTCCCTAATTTCTTTAGATATGATTGCTTCGCTAATGATTAAAGCAATATGTCCACCGGCAGAATCTCCACATATAACAAATTCGTCATTCTCTAAACCATAATCTTTTAAGTGAGACTGAAGATGATTAATACATTTAGCCGCATCACTAATTAAATCTAGCGTATCGCGTTCACCATTATTAGGAAGATAATCAACAGCAACAATATCGTATCCACATTTTAAGAATTCGTTAGCGAATGGATAGTTATCATAGCTTTCAGAAAGAATATAAGAGCCACCATGAATATCGATAATACAAATATTCTTACGTTTCTTTTTAGCTAAATAGATATCGTATTTATGAAAAACATTACCATCATCAATATAAGGAATATCTCTATAATCTTGATGAACGCCAAAAGGAGGATATCCTTTTCTCCTTTTCTTAATACTTTTTACAACAAGTAGTTTTACTAAATTTAATGAGAAGCGAGTTATCTTCATACAGCATATATTTTAGCAAATTAGTCTAATAGTAGATAATTAAATCCAATTAGTTTTATTTCTTTAAAAAGCAATGTACAATGAGATTATGGTGATACTTTCTAGAATCTTAGATATTGTTGGAGAACCACCAACTAAATCAAGCGATGGCTCCACGTCATCTTGGATTTATGCTCTTATTATCTTTTTAAGCGCAACACTCTTAATTGGTATAGCAATATTGATTTATTATCTTACGAGGAAAAACAAATGAGATTATTAGATGTAGCTCCAACCCCTATAATACCAATTAAATCCATCGCTATTGTCGTTGCTTCTGTCGCAGCGGTTGCATTAATCGTTTTGGCGGTTGTTTTAATCATCAATTTATATAAGAAGAAAAAGTAAATTAATAATCAAACTGCCAAATATAAAACTTGATAAATTGGCGGATAATGAATAAAGCCAATTTTTTTCATCTTTAACTAGTAATTGATAAAAAAACCATTCCACCAAAAAGACTAATATTTCACCAATGATTAAGAATAAAACATATAGGAAAAAAGTATCCAGAAACGATAGGCATGAATTAAGCAATAAATTTGTTAACAAATTTATAAGCAAAGAAAACCATAATCTTTTATCGCGGACTTTAAAAAGATAAAGCACTACCAATTCAATGCTCATCGTTAAAAAAGCACTAGCGATTAATTGACTTATTCCCCTCATGATATAAATGTTTGTTTCCAAAAATATAAATGAACAAAAGACATATACCTGTTAAACCACAAATAATAGGAACAACTATATTTTGAATTCCATAATCTTTCAAAGTAACACCGAATAGATATCCAGGAATTAAAAACGCTGCCGCTAGTCCAAACGCAAATGCTTCTTTGTTTGGAAAGCATTTTCTTAACGCATCCAACGTCAAAGGCATCATCATATTGAAAGATATGACAAAGATAAAATCTATATAGGAAGTAGATAAAAATATCGATAAAACTATAGACATCAAAGTCGAGATTCCAATTAAGAAATATGGACCAGCCATATCAAGAATGATTCCCCCGATAGCTTTACCAACAAAGGCCGCAACAGCAAGTAATAAAATTGCTCCCCATCCAGTCAACGTTTCACTCATAGACGCATAAAATCCCAAAAATGATCTTATTCCAACCGCTAAACACAATAGAACCACAATAAGCATTAAAGCCTTTGGCTTGCTCGTGTCATTTTTTTCATAAGCAAAGACGTTCGGCTCATCCACTACTTTCAAATAGATTATCGTTAATACAATTGCCATGATCGGAGCGGCAATATAGAAAAATGCCTGGATGCTTTTTTCAATCGTTGGGATGAGCATAATGCTAGCAAGTCCTATGCCTAGTGCCCCAGCAGAAACAAATAATCCTCCAGGTGTGGCCTTTTCTGAAATACTTAGAGCTTCTTTTCCTCCGACAACATGGAATAATGCATTACCGATTCCGAGAAAAATTGATCCAATTATCATCGCAAGAATTGATGAAGGGGGAGGAATTAAAATAATTTGAATAGATAGAAAAACAAAGCCAAGCATTAAAACCCCAATTGATAGAGACATAAATGCTCTAAGCATTTCCTTCAGTCTATCGCTTTTAAAATGGTCAACTAGGAGTCCAAACAAAGGTTGCGACAAAAAGGCCACGCAATTATAAACAAGGAAAACGTAGACAAAGCCAGAAAATCTATCTCTAAAATGGTTATAAATAATGGCAAGACTTCCCGCACATAAAAAATCAACCAAAAAATGTAAAATGCTGACTATTATTAGATTTTTACTAATAAACTGTTTCATACAACATATATCTTAACAAATCAGCATTTTAATTAAATAACTAATTAGCAAGAAAAAAGCACTTCACAGTGATGTGAGTGCCCCTTTTCGATAAGTTTTGATTTATTTAATCAATTGTTATTTTCATACCAGGTCTAACGCCTTCTTTTAAATTAGTAAGAACGCTATAGGTGACCCCATTATCATATTGAACATAATATGCATAGTTCTTACTATTTTGATAATTATGGTTGACTGTCCAATAGCTACTAGACAAACTAGTACCTGTTTTGCCAGTTCTAGCAAAATCAGAAGTATATCCTATTGCATCAGGATAAGATACGCCTGTTGCTGTATTTGATCCATATTGAGTGTATGTAAGTGGATAGAGTTTGGCGCCACCAAGTTCGTTAGTATCTTGTGCTTGGATAATAGAATCATTTCTAAACATTTTGCTATACACATTGTTGATATATGTGTATAAAGTCGAAAATCTATAGTAAGTAAGTTGAGGAGATGTTGTGTGATATTGCACGCCATCATCTAAGACTTTTTGTGCTTTCGCTAGATACAGGCTGCCTTCATTGGACACGACTTCCCAAACAACTGGATTAACTTCAAACCAGTAATAGTTACCCGCCACATATTCTTCATCATAGCCAGTACCAACAGATTGTTTTCTGGCATAGAGAAGTCCATTGTAGAAATAATAATCATTGACAATCGGAGACATAGAAGAATAATTAGCTTCTAAATATGTTGCTGCAGTAGAACTTGCTTTTGTTTGAGGATAAGCGCCACTTTCAAAGGAGACAATATTTTCTTCACCATCTCTCACAATATTCTTTGGGGTAGAAGCAAAATAATCATTTAGCCATGCTTCTTTTAAAGTGTCGGATTCTGAACAACTATAAGTAAGATTTAACGATGTAATCCAACCTCTATACCATTTGCTAGTTGCAGTTGCGTTGCTGATGACAATTTTGAAGCAACTTGGCAATAATCCTTCAAAATCATAAGCAACATTATCTTCTAGTGTGTGTTGATGTGTATAAACAGCGGTCCCTCCTTCAACAAATCCAAAATGGATTGTTGGGATAACTGCTGGAGTACCTACATCTTGATAATAAGTGCCACCAAAATCAACAGTAATTGATGTAATTCCGTTGATTGAATCCACGATCGATTCATTAGCGTTATATGAGCTTTCGATTAAAACAATATTGTCTTGATTGCCATCAGAATATAAGGCGGCATCATGAGAATTTTTGGTAACGCCTGAATTTTTGAAAAAACCAAAAGTTGCACCTCTAGAATTTGTGTAAGTGAAACCCATTCCGCCTTTTCCTGGATAAGTTCCAAATACAGAATCTTTATTCAAATAAATACTGTATTCTGGCTCATTTGCTTTTGCTTGTTTTGAATCAAAAACATTCGCATTCTGACTAATAGCAAGCACCGCCATTGTCATAGTGGCAAACGATGCAGTTGTAAGTAGTAATAACATTTTCTTTTTATTCATAAAACACCTCTTATAACAAATTGTTTATTATTATAAGAATAGAGAGAG
This sequence comes from uncultured Caryophanales bacterium, assembly GCA_947302535.1. Classification (GTDB taxonomy): domain Bacteria; phylum Bacillota_I; class Bacilli_A; order RFN20; family CAG-826; genus CAMYVX01. Next base: position 43,201 of record CAMYVX010000005.1, on the reverse strand, counting down.
AGAGAAGCAAGCACTTTGTGCTGAAGAGTGCTGTTTTTATCATTTGAACATTTATGAAAGCTGTAGATAGAAACTAATTTGGTGACTAAAAAAGACTAGAAAACTGATATGAACCCCAAAAGTTGGACAACCAACTGGAGGGGTTCATATCACATGACTGGAATTTTTATTAAGTTGTGATTATTTAATTATTGATCAGCGCATGCGAACCAGATGTTGAGGAATGTTCCTGTTCGATTTTTGGCATCATAGTCCATTTCACAGACTAAGGAAGCATCACTATTTTCATATCTCACAGTTCTAAGGCTTGATGATTTTTGATCAAATCCAAGATCTTTAAGTGCCTTACCGTAGGCATCTGCGAGCGCTCTAGCTCTATCATAGGATTCACAGTCAGTTGCCATTGAGTAATAGTATTTGAGATCTAAGCCATCAATAATCTTGAAGTAGCCTTTAATATCCTCGACGTAGTGAATACTAACTTCTGACAATGTGTCTTCATATTTAGGGAATCCATCAGCGTCGATATCAGCGATTGCCACTTCTGGAGCAACATGTTTTTCATTGTAGAACAAGAAGGTTGCTTTACCATTAGAGTTGTCTTCAATTCTCATAACACATGTCGATTCAAGGTCTGATTTAGTATATTCTTGATAGCTTTGGTTATAAGTAAAGCCTCTATCTAACAATTGATTATAATAGTCATTTAAATAAGCATCCATGGCCTCTGAATCTTTATATTCAATGTGGACATACATAAAGAGGTCATAATCATAGAATCCAACTCTATCTTCGTATCCATGGAATTGTTCATCTTCACCATAGAATTTAGTGATAGCAGTAGATTGTGGGGCTGGAAGTTCAGGGAATTTTGTTCCACCTTGAGCGCCTTGAATATGTTCATTCACTAATTCTCTAGTGCCATAAGAAGTATGTGTGTAATATGGTTCAGTTTTAATGATTAAACCATCGCTAGGAGTATAGGTTAAACTAACATCAGCGTATAATTTATAACCATTTCTTTCTCTTAATGCTGGAGAACGGAAGACTGTTCCAGTTGGTCCAACAGCTGCTTTAAATCCAGCAGCAACAAGAGTTTGCATATATTGTTCAGCACCTTCTTGAGTGGCGTGGAAATCATGGACTTGAACAAAATTATCATACATATATGTTTTGCTATTGAAGTTTGTCGCTTCTGAGAAGAAAGTGTCATATGGAAGCGCGGCTTTAGCATCTGGTAACAAGTTAGCTGCGTAAATATTTCTAACTGCTCCAGAAAATTGTGATGGCCAATCACCATATTCACCAACAGGTTCTGGATATGTACGATTTGGATCATTGACCCAAGCTGTAACTAAGTCAGATGTTCTAACTTCTTTACCAAATTCAATAGATAAGGAAGCATCAACTCTTGTTTTGGTGCCACTTGGAATATGAGTATAAGAAAGAGTTGCTTTTGTGACATCAACTTGGTCGAATTCTAATACGACATCATCAATTTGAGAGTCTTCAAATCCACCATAGTCACACAACGCGCATATGGAATCATTAAAGCTAAGGTTCTTCGAAACCTTATAGCGAAGTGGATGTTCTTGATCAGTATTATGGAATAGCGACCAAATGTTACCACCACAAATCTCGTTAGATGCCCAATATGTTGGTAGGACAGATTCAGCAACATTAACTGCGGAATCTTTGTCCATAAAGGTCAATTGTACTATTTGCGGATTCTGAGGGTCAGTATTATCATCGATAAGACCATAATAGGATTCATTATCCACTGTTACACAGAAATGATCTAGATATCTAGAGCCATCTTTAAAGAGCCAGGTGACTGTGTTTTCATCATGTACTGCGGTAGTTAATCCGTTAGATTCATCCCCATAGACGGTATAACTAGATTCACCAAGCTTATTAAAGAAATTAGTCATGCCTTTTTCAGAAATCACATACCAAGGGTCTTCTGGCTCTGGAGTTGGCTCTGGAGTTGGATCTGGATCAGGTGTGGGTTTAGGTGTAGAACTTCCACATCCTGCAAGAACAGAAATACCAAGAGAGACCATCGCCAAAGCAAGTAAGTTTTTCCTATTTTTTTTCATAAGAATTCTCCTTTTTGTATTTGTTATGGAATAAATTCATTATAAAACTTCATTTATGTGATTCAATGGTTTTTTATGGAGGACTATTATTTATTTAAATATTTTCGTTTTGTTAGATGTAGACAATCTTTATCTAATTCAACGCCATTGTAATTGCGCCCAATTTTATTAGCAACAATATCTGAACCGGTAACATAAAAGTAGACACCCTTGTACTAAAACCGGCAAACCATTTGGGTGCCTCCACGCAGTATCAAACCACATTGTTATAATTCCGATATCGAGTTTAAGAATTTGGACTAACTTATAGTAGACTTCAAAAGGCAGATTTCTTCTTCCTTCTTCATAGTGTTTTAATGTGTCTACTCCAATACCTAATGCACCAGCTAGTTGAGCACGATTTATAAATCTTGTTCCAAAAAAATAAAAGCTTGGAATATCCAAGCAAATTCATTTGGGGTTTCTTTTTTAGGTCTTACCCTCAGACCATATCTATCAAGAGGTTTCCCTTTTGACAACTTTATAATAAAAAATAAAACCCTATTTTACAATAGGGAATTAAATCAATGGTAGCCTCTAGGCGACTCGAACGCCTGACCTACGGCTTAGAAGGCAGTTGCTCTATCCAACTGAGCTAAGAGGCCATCTCAACGACTAATATAATACATATTTATAACTGCTTTTTTCAAGCACAATATCTAGTTCTGATGTAATTTATTAAATAAAGCGTCGGCTACTGGTTCCGGAAGAAGCTGTTTTAATTCATCTAAAGAGGCATTCCTTAGTAAGGAAATATCTGGGTAGGCTCGTAATATTATTTCTTTTCTTTTTATGCCGAGGTTATCAATGCCGTCAAGGATACTAGATGTCATAGCCTTACTTCTTTTTTGTTTATGGAAAGTAATCGCAAATCTATGAACCTCATCTTGCATTCTTGTTAAAAGGAAGAAGAGTTTTTTATTTCCAATAGGATACGTATTATCATTGATATCAATTAGTCCTTCTGTTTGATGCTTATCATTTTTATATAAACCAAAAACAGGTATCTCAATATCTAATTCATCTAAAGCGTGCTTTGCTACAACTACTTGACGATATCCACCATCAACAAGAATTAAGTCTGGGTATTTTTTCTTTTCTTCTTTTAAACGAGAATAATGTCTAGTGATGATTTCTTCCATTGATTTTAAGTCATCACGTGCTTCTTCATGCTCAATTAAAAACTTACGGTATAACTTCTTTGCAGGTTCTCCATTAATAAAGGCCACCATTGCCCCAACTGGAGAAGAACCTTGAATATGAGAATTATCAAATAATTCTATATGAAGAGGGGTCTTGATATTTATTAGTCGACCTAGTTCTTCTAACAATTCTCCCTTATCACTATCTAACCTCGCAGAAAGGAAATATTCATCCAAATTATTCGCCGCGTTTTCTTTCGCAGAAGTTAATAATTCATATAGTTTTCCTTTACTTACTCCATAAACATCAGCATCCAAATACGTCGCTAGTTCTTTTTGCACGTATTCGTTATTTATGACAATTTCTTGGGGAACTGGATGGTTTTGATAATATTGTAGAATCAGCTCACTCACTTGTTCTTGTTCACTATCAAACTGTTCCACTGTAAAAACGTCTTTACCTAAAAGAAGCCCTCTACGGTATAAAAAGACAGCGAGCGATAAATAACCTTCGCGGCTCGCAAACGCGAATATATCGCGGTCTTTAGTGTCAAAAACCTCAACATTTTGATTGATGTTAATGTGCTCAATCGCTTCTAAGATCTTCTTATATTCATTCGCGCTTTCAAAATCTAGTTTCTCACTAGCCTCGAGCATCTTTTTTTTAATCTCTTGATATTGCTTAGAATTATTGCCTTTAAGAAAAGAGATAATCTCATCTTTAATCTCGTTATAAACTGATTCATCAATCTTATTAACGCAAGGAGCAAGACACTGGCCTAAATGGAAATATAAACAAGTCGATGATTGGAGGTTTTGACATTTCCTAATAGGGAAAACTTTATTCAATAAATCAATCATCTGATAAGCGGCTTGCGAATGAGGGAAAGGACCAAAATAAATGTAATTGTGGTCTTTGTTATTTCTTTTAATAACTAAATAAGGGTCGCCTTTCTTCTTTAAAGCAATATAAGGGTAATGACTATCATCTTTTAATAAGATATTAAACTTTGGATAATGAGTCTGAATAAGATTCATTTCTAAAACCAAAGCTTCTTTTTCGTTCATGGTGATGATGGTTTCAAAATATTCCGCTTCCACCACCATCTTCATCACTTTACCAACTTGTGGTCTTAAAAAGTATTGGCTGACTCTTTTTTGCAAGTCTTTGGCTTTGCCAACATAGATGATTCTATCATCTTTATCGTACATTAAATAAACACCAGGAAGATGTTTTAAGTTTGCGATTAACTGTTCAATTCTTTTTTTCATTTGAATTCCACCACAGTTGCACCGCCACCACCTTCATGCATGGAGCCAAGTCGATATGTTAAATCTTTTTGTTTACTTAAATATTCATGAGTCATCTTTCGTAAAGCACCAGAACCAAATCCATGGATAATACGAACAGTTTTAAAGTGCTTTAAGCGACAATCATCAATATATTTAATAAGTCTTTCTTTGCCTTCATCCGCTCTTAAACCGATGATATTAAGTTCTAGACCCACATCACTCTTAATGAGCTGATCATATTTTTGAGTGTTCTTCACCTTTTGTTTAGAACTCTTGTTTTCAATCTTATGTAGTTTGTTAATATCGACTTCAAAAGAGAAACCACTATCAGAGATTATATAAGCCTTGTCTTGCTTAATTCTTTCTACTCTTCCTTCCATATTTAAAGAAGGTAAAGCTACATAATCATTAATTCTAATCTCTTCATCATATATGATGGTTTCAGGCGCAGATTTTAAATCATCGAGTTTCTTCTTTGATTCAATAGCCTCATGGAGTTTAATGTTTCCTTTGGATAGATTAGCGATAACTTCATCCACTTCTTCCATCGCAGAATCGATGATTTGTTGTTTTTCTTTTTCAACATCCTCTAATAGATGCTCTTTTCGATTCTTAAGGTTATCTTCCTCAATACTTAGTTTTTTATTTTTTTCTTCAAGAAGAAGCTTTTCTTTTTCCAGTTGATTCTTTAGTTCTTCATTCTTCTTCATTTCCTTTTGTAAGTTATTGAAGAGGTCGCTAATATCATTTTTATCATCATCAAGATATTCTTTTGATTTAATGATGATTTTATCATCTATACCATATCTTTTTGCTACTTCAAAAGCATACGAATGTCCTGGCAAACCTAAAACAAATTGATATGTTGGCAACAATTCTTCTTCGTTAAACATCATGGAGGAGTTCTCCATACATTTAGAAGTAAAGGCGTAACATTTTAATAATTCGAAGTGAGAAGAAATCATCCCCAAGACTTCTTTTTCTTCTAATTCTTGTGTAATCGCTAAAGCTAAAGCTTCGCCTTCTTTTGGATCAGTTCCTGTTCCAAGCTCATCAAGAAGGACTAAATCACCTTTATGACACTTCATTAATATTTCTCCAATATGTGACATATGAGCAGAGAAGGTTGAGAGGTTATCAGATAAAGATTGGTTATCACCAATATCAATGTAAATATTGTTAAAAAAACCAATACTCGCTTCTTGAGCGGGCACCATTAAGCCGCATTGATGCATAAGTACTAATAAGCCTACAGTTTTTAAAGAAACGGTTTTTCCTCCGGCGTTAGGTCCAGAAATAATCACTATTCTTTTTTCTTTATCAAGATGGAAGGAATTCGCCACTACGACTTGCTTATCAATTAAAGGATGTCTTCCTTTTTTAATATCTAGATAATTAATATTATCTCTTTTAGCGATAATTCCGTTTACTTCTTGTCCATATAACGCTTTAGAAGAAAGGAAATCTAATTCACCAATGATGCTGTTATTAATAATAATTTCATCTTCTTGTAACAAAACAAGATTAGTTAATTGCTTTAATATCTTTCTCACTTCTTCATTTTCTCTGACCTTCAAAGAAGTAATCTCGTTATTAATTTGCACTATTTCTAATGGTTCAATAAAGGTGGTATTACCAGAATCGGATACATCATAAACAATACCCATAACTTTACTCTTGCTACTAGTCTTCACTGGTAAAACGTAATGACCATCTCTAATTGTGGCGTTGATATCACTTAAATAAGTTGAGTAAGTAGACGACAAGTTCATCACTTTCTTATTTAATTCCATTTCCGCTTTTTTAATCGCGCTTCTAATAGAGAATAATTCGTCACTTGCTTTATCCGCTACTGTTAAAGAATTAGTAATAACTCGAGAAATCTCTTTTAATAAGTTATCAAGATCCTTGAAACCGCTGATGAGTTGACTCATTCTTGGATAAGAGGTACCAACTTTTTGAAAGTATTTAGCAATATTCTGTGAAGTCAAGATATCTTCTTTAATAAAAGAAAAGTCTCTTGGTGTTAATAAATTAGTTTTTCTTGCTAAAGCAATGATATCTAAAGCCTTGACACTTTGAGATATTGGCATTAAACCAAAACGTAATAATAAAGATGAAACTTCTTCCAAATCCAAGAATTCTTTATCAATTTCTTCAAAAGAAGAATACATCTTTAAATCACGGATATAGTTTCTTCCTATTTCCGTTTTTGCATATTCAAGAAGTGAATCTTGAATTTTATAAAATTCGAAGACCTCGTAAATATTTTGCATACCAATCTTAATATTATCATAAGATAAAGTTTCGTGGTAAGATAGTTGTATGAAAACATCGCTCAGTATTAAAAAAAGCAAAGAAGTCTTAGAGCAGATGAAAGTCCACTATCAAGACTATCTCATAGAGAATAACGGAGAATATGTGTTTTTCTCAGCTTGTAAAGATGGAGTTATTATTACTGGCTACGATAGTAAAAAAGAAAATAAGAAAATTACTTTCGTAGGTGAAGGGGCTATCGAAGAAGCTAGACTATGGGCTAACGAAGAAGAATTAATTCTTCCAAAAGAAAAAGAAATGCTCCAAGAGAAATGGCTTTGTTTAGATAGTCAAATTGGTAGCGACGAAGTTGGTGTTGGCGATTTCCTTTTGCCTATGATTGTGGTGGCAGCCTATGTGAACGAAAGAGATATTTCTCTTTTAGAGAAAATTGGTGTTCATGATAGTAAAAAACTCACTGATAAAAAGATTATGGAAATTGGTCCTTCCTTAGTGGAAAGATTTAAATATTCTAAACTCACTTTATCAAACGAAAAATATAACGAAATGATTCTTAAAAACGAGAACTTAAATTCTTTAAAAGCGAAAATGCATAACCGTGTTTTAAAGAATCTACATAATGATTATCCAGAGGTTGTTAATATCTTTGTTGATGAATTTGTAAATGAAGATAAATATTATAAATATTTAAATGATGAAAATGAAGAACAAGTCAAGGGTGTTACTTTTAGAACTAAAGGCGAAACATATTATCCTTGTGTTGCCTTAGCAAGTATCATCGCTCGTTATGCTTTCTTAAATGAAAAGAAAAAACTTGAGGACCACTATCAGATGAGCTTCCCTTTTGGAGCAAGTAAAGCCGCTGATACATTCGCTCAAGAATTTATAAAAAAATATGGCGTTAATGAATTTGATAAAATCGCCAAAAAGAATTTCAAAAATTACAAAACTTCCCTAAAGGAAGAATTAATCTAATTTATTAATTACGTCTTTAAAATATGAAGGGAGTTCAACTTGAAAAAGCATCTCCTTTTTTGTTGTTGGGTGAATTAATTTTAACGCTACCGCTGTTAATAATTGTCCACCCTTATAAAGAATATCGTAATTCTTACCTCCATATAACGGATCTCCTTCAATAGGAAAACCAATATAGGAGAAATGAACTCTAATTTGATGAGTTCTTCCAGTTACTAAATGACATTCAACTAAGGTATGATTCTTAAATCTTTGTTTAACAACAAAGTTAGTAATAGCTTCTTTGCTATTATTACGAGTGACTGCCATTTTTTGACGATTCTTATTATCACGTCCAATAGGAAGATTAATTGTGCCACTATTTTCATTAATAACGCCTCTTACAAGCGCCATATAAGTGCGAGCCATCGTATGATCTTTTAATTGTTCGCTTAAAAAAAGATGGGCTTTATCGTTTTTTGCTATGCAAATAAGTCCAGATGTATCCTTATCAATGCGATGAACAATGCCAGGTCTAATCACTCCATTAATAGAGGAAAGATTATCACAATGGGCCATGATCGCATTCACAAGCGTATGCTCATAATGTCCAGCTGAAGGATGCACCACCATTCCCTGTACCTTATTAATAATAAGGATATCATCGTCTTCATAAACAATGTCTAAAGGAATGTCTTCTTTATCAATAGAGAGTTCTTTAACAGCAGGAAGTTCAAAACTCACCTCGTCATCAATTCTTACTTTGTAAGAAGCTTTGGCTAAACCACCATTTACAAAGCAAAGACCATCATCGATAATCTTTAAAGCAAAAGTCCGGGTTATTTCCGGACGAATAAGCGTTAATAATTTATCAAGACGATTTCCAGCAAGTTCCGCTGTTACTTTGTAAAACATACTAATTTGTTACTATTTTTCTACTAGAGAATTACTACTCAGATTTATCGCTTTTTTCTACTTTTTCTTCGCTATTCTCTAAGCGCTTTTTCTCTTCATTAGAAAGAATTTTGCTTTCTTTATCTTCTCCACTAGCTAAATCTTTAGCTTTTTGTGCTTTATATTCTTTTACTTCTTCAACAATGAGCCAGACGATAACCATAATAGCGCCTACGACTACGCATGAGTCAGCAATGTTAAATGGGAAATGCCACCAGTTAGTATCAAAGAAGTTAATCCAGTCTACGACTGCAAAATCACTTTGAGCGTAGAACAAACGATCGGTTAAGTTTCCTAAAGCGCCTGTTAAGATTAGCATCAAACAGGCTTTAAGATACATAGAGAGTGTTTTGAATTTCTTTATATAAATATAAAGGACAATAGCGGCTCCGATTGTGGCAATTAAAACGAATGTCCAACGTCTCACGTGTTCATCGCCAAAGCCCATACCAAAGGCCGCTGATTTATTTTGTACATAAGTAATCCAAAGGAAATTTGGGATTAAAGTAATGCTTTGACCAACATACATATTGAACATGACAACCATCTTGGTCACCATATCAACAACATACATTAAGACAAAAAGCCAAATAAATGAGCGGAAGAACCATTTTAAGCCCGCTAAACACTTTTCCTTAGTCATTTTCTTTCACCACCTTTAAACAGCGTGGACAGAGGTGTTTTCCTTCTTCCACTTCTTTTGCTTCATCATCATAGTTCCAACATCTATCACAGAATAAACCTGGATGGCGTGAAACCTTGATTAATCCACTATCGGTTTCTAAACCTTCGTTAACTTTCTTAAAGACTAATTCAGAAACGACAAACAATTTACCAATTTCTTTATTATCTAAGCCCGCAAAGATGTCATTAAGATAATTCTTATCTTCAGATAACGCTACTTCCACTAAGGCTTGTTGATTAGAACGAATCAAGCCTTCAGTTCTCTTAGTTTCTAACGCTTTTAAAACATCACTTCTTAAAGCCTTGAATTGTTCAAATTCATCAAGTAAACGACTTCTATTAGCTAAGCCTTTAACTTTTGGATAATCTAAAAGTTGAGCGTTATTCTTTCTTTCTCCAGGCATAAAGCGATTGAATTCATCCATCGTAAATGGAAGGACTGGATTAAGTAATCTTAATAAAGTTTCGCCAACTTCATATAAGACAGTTTGTGTTTGTCTTCTTCTTAAGGAGTCTTTGCTATCGCAGTATAAAGAATCCTTAGCAATATCAAGATATAAAGAAGATAAGTCCGCTGACATAAATGTCATTATCTTACTCAAGGCACTAGCGAAATCAAAGTGATCGAAATCTTTAATAGTTTCTTCAACTATTGCATCTAATTTTGCCAAGATATATTCATCAACTTTAGTAAAAGTATCGACTTTTTGACTTATGTCAAAGTCCACTAAAGCCCAAGAAATAAATTTTAAAGTATTACGAACTTTACGATATTGTTCAGAGACTTGCTTAATGATGTTATCACCTATTCTCACGTCTTGTTGATAATCAACAGTGGCAACCCATAAACGTAAAATATCCGCACCATAAACATTAGCAATCTTAGTTGGATCCACACCATTACCTTTAGATTTATGCATTTGTTCTCCATGTTCATCTAAAACCCAACCATGAGAAACAACGTTTTCATATGGAGCTTTACCTTGTGTAGCAAGAGAAACAATTAAAGAAGAGTTAAACCAACCACGATATTGGTCACTGCCCTCTAAATATAAATCGCTTGGATATTTATAACCTCTTCCAAGCAAGACTGCCGCCCAAGAAGAGCCGGAATCAAACCAAACATCCATGATGTCGTTTTCTTTAGTGAATTCTCCATTAGGAGAATGAGCATTCTTATATCCATCTGGAAGTAATTCTTTAGCGCTCTTTTCATACCAAATATTACTACCATGTTTTTTGAAGAGTTCAACGATATGATCGAATACTTCTTTTTCAATAATTGGAGTACCGTCTTCATTATAGAAGATAGGGATTGGTACACCCCATGCTCTTTGACGGGAAATACACCAGTCAGAACGATCTTTAATCATATTAACCATGCGGTTTTCACCCCATGCTGGATACCACTTGGTCTTATGAATAGCGGCTAATAGTTCTTCTCTAATAGGTTCAATAGAACAGAACCATTGGTCAGTTGCTCTAAAGATAAGAGGTTTCTTTGTTCTCCAATCATGTGGATAAGAGTGAGTGAATTTAGAGCACTTTAATAAAGCATTATTCTCTTTGAGAATATCTAACACAACAGCGTTTGCGTCTTCGTAGAATAATCCCGCTAAACGAGGTCCTGTATCTTCTTTTAATTTGCCTTTTTCATCAACTGGGCAATAAGGTTTGATGCCATATTTTTGGCAAACCATAAAGTCTTCAGCGCCGTGTCCAGGAGCGGTATGAACTAAACCTGTACCAGCTTCATTAGTGACATGAGTTCCTACTAGCATTAAAGAATCGCGATCATAGAATGGGTGTTTGCAAACAACTCCATCAATCTCACTACCTTTAAAGGTTTTAAGTAATTTGACTTCGCCAAGTTCAAGTTCTTCTTTAAGTTTATCTTCAAATTCTTTTAAGAAAATGAATTTACCTTTATCTGTTAAATACTCTCCGTAAATGAAATCAGGATGAGCAGAAATAGCTAAGTTAGCAGGCAATGTCCAAGGAGTGGTTGTCCAAATAATACATTTAGCATCATTATCAATAACACCTTTTCCATCTTTAACAGGGAAAGCAACATAGATGGAATAAGAAACCACATCAGCGTATTCAATCTCTGCTTCCGCTAAAGCGGATTCACTACTTGGAGACCAATATACAGGCTTTAAGCCTTTATAGATAAGGCCTTTTAAGGCCATAATAGCAAACATTTCAATTTGTTTAGCTTCAAATTCTTTTTGTAAAGTTAAATATGGGTAATTAAAATCACCAACTAAACCAAGTCGTTTAATTTGTTCTTTTTGTCTTTCAACTTGTTTTAAAGCTTATACTTCACATTTCTTTCTAAATTCCACGATTGGTGTGGTTTTTCTATTAACCCCTGACTTTGTCACTTGATTTTCAATTGGTAAACCATGTGTATCCCAACCAAAAACAAAAGGAGTAACGAATCCTTGCATGTTTTTATAACGGATAACAATGTCTTTTAGGATGCGATTAAGCATATGTCCACAGTGCATATCACCATTCGCATATGGAGGACCATCATGGAGAACAAATTCCTTCGCTCCCTTACGGTTTAAATTCATGCTTTCATATAATTTTTCTTCGTCCCACTTTTGCACTAAAAGAGGTTCTTTTTGATTGAGATTACCTTTCATCTCAAATCCAGATTTGTTCATTAACAAAGTGTCTTTATAATCCACGGTTAATACCTTCTTTCTATTTTTAAGATTTAGATAGCGTTGTACGCTAAAGTGTGAATGTAGATAGCGCCATTCTTTGCGCCACTACCATCAATAATAATTTTGATTCTGCCGTTAATTGAGGAGAATGAACTACCAACTACTTCTGGTCCAGTTGTGGAAGAATTACGGGTAATACTACCTTCTTTAACTAACTGCTCGCCAACATACATATGGTAATTGATGGTCTCGTTAGAAGCACAGCTTCCTTTAAGATATAAAGCATCAATATCATAAGCATCAACGGTTTCAATTGTTAATTCGTTCATTCTAGTGTTAGATCCTTTACCAAAAGCTAAGCCATAGGTCGCGTTCATATTTCCAATTAAGCCATTTGGATTGCTCCAGGAGAATGTCCAATCCGTGCCACCTAGATTCTTGACTTCACCACTAGTATAACCTTTAAATTCGCTCGAACCTTTTATTTCATAAATGTATGAACAAGAATTAATTGATCCAGCATTTACTTTCACTTCAAGAGGGATTCTATTTATCGGAGTCGAGACATTTAAAACTTTAGTTTTATTTTGTGCATCTTCATCCGTAAATGTGTAGACATCACTACTAGGTGTGAAATCAATATTGGTGACGGTTAGGTCATTTTTGACAGCCTTTAAAGAATAAACATCGCTAGAGAAAGTTTCTCCGACGTCATATTCTCTTTTCGCACTTTCAATGGCGTAATGATGAATCTCGTCTTCATCCATATTCAAAGTGAGATAACTTGGTTCTAAATATTTTAAATCGCCACTGAAGTTCTTCTTATTGCCAAAAGCATAATCAATAAGTTCAGGATAATCCACGAATGGATTACGGTTATTTTGTTGTGAATTCTTACTCACAAAGGCGTTGTGTTGATATTCTCCATAGGAGACATGATGATAATTGTTCCATTCTAATAAAGTAGACAAATTACCAATAGCGAACTGACAGTTATCCATAGAATAAGCAGCGTAGCCGGATTCGCCTTCGCCATATTTATCGATTAAAGCATCGACATCGACATCAACAATAGTTTCTCCAGTTTCTGGATCAACATGAGTTTGATTACGATGGTAATACCAGTTTGTATAAGTTACTTTCTTATATGAAACATATTCTTCCACAATACTAAGCGGCTTGTAAGTCACATCAAATTTAATGGTTTTACTTGTTTGTCCATGAGCCGCTGCATCTTCAGGAGTATAGACTAAATCAGTAGAAACTTTTGCTTGTTCTTCTTGGTTGTACATAACCGCCATATAAAATATGGCTCTACTCACGGTGCCCTTATCAACATCAGCAGGTTCAAAGTTTTTGCTATCGCTAGAATAATCGCCTAAGTCCTGATAAGAACCATCAGGAGCGTTTTTATCAGCGACACCAAAGTTCTTATTGCCACGAGACGTATTTCCAGAATAAGAGGCAGCAAATAGATTGTGGAAGTCTGTAGCTCTACCTAATGAGCCCACAACATCTCCACTAGTGAAGCCAGTCATTAAGGAAGCCGCAAAAGCATGTTCTCTTTGCCATCCTCTACCGGCGTTATATGTGTTGCTCTTTAAATCGTTTTTGCTGGAATAAAGCACATCCACCATTTCAAAATCATCCATGGCCTGATCTGCTCCTTGGTTAGTGGCCCAGTTACCACCATAAGATAGTTTATGTATATCTTTAGATATAATATTGTGTAATTTATCGATTAAGTCTTCGCTATCATCCCATTTGAGTTCTCCATAATAATCATCATAGAACCCATAGCCATATTCAGCGACAGGCTCTTCAGGGTAGGTGCATAGAGCAATGGAGAAATCATAATCTGGCATAATGAAATCGAAGGATGGAGAAGTTAAATCACTTTCTTCATCAAATTGATCCCAGACGTCGCCAATATCGTCGATGAAATAGAAGAAATCAAATATATATCCTGATTCCACGACAGCCTCGACAAAGACTTGTTCGCCAGCCTTAGCTTTGCTAGGAAGTAATGAGAATTCAGTATCAATACCGGTAAGAGGAATCTCTTCCATGCTCTCATCTAAGGAAATATAAGTGATTGTATATTCAACAACAGGTTCAATTGAAGAATCGATAACATTTACTTCACAAGTGGCAAATTTACTCTTATCAAAATCAGAAGTTGCTCTAATTAGAGCAGTACCTTCCTTTAAAGCTGTCACTAAGCCATCTTCAACACTAGCAACTTCTTCATCGTCACTAGACCAATTAATAGCTCGAGAAGGATTGTTTTCTCCAATTACTTCCGCAGTTAAAAGAAATGAATAGGTTCCATTTAAATCTAGTTCTAAAGAAGATTCAGAAATATTGACCTTAGTAACAACTGGCTCAGGTGTCGGTGTTGGTTCTGGTTCAGGAGATGGGCTATCTCCTCCACCACTAGATCCACCACAGCCAACTAACATTAAGCCAAGTAGGATGGGGAGTAAAATGCGTTTCTTCATAAATAAACCTCGCTCCTATTATCGCACATTTATAATAAATAAAAAAGGGCTCATTTGAACCCTTTTTGTCTATCAATAAGCGCTTATTCCTTAGAAATGAAACTTGGAAGAATGTCGTCATCATCAATATCGATGCCATCATCCTTATTCACCATAGGTTCTTCTAAAGGTGCAGGTGTATCTTCTTGAAGGAATAATCCCTCATCTTTGTTATAGGTAGGAACGTAAGGTGTAGTTTGTGAGAAATCAATCTCGGTTTCAAAGTCACTAGCAATAATACTGACAAGCATTTCATCTGACAATTGATCATTGATAGAAACACCAAATTTCACATCAATATCGTGTCCAGAAGCATCAATTAATAGGTTAACTGCTTCTTGAGCGTCAAATAAGGAAACATTAAGGCCACAAGTGACCGCCACAATAGCGCGACGTGCGCCTGAAACAGAAGCTTCGAGTAATGGACAAGACAAGGCATTGTTTGCGGCTTCTCTAGCTCTATTTGGGCCACTACCCATACCAAATCCAATCATAGAAACGCCGGATTCTTTTAAAGTATTTCTAACATCAGCAAAGTCTAGATTTATTACCGCTGGTAATAAAATTAAGTTAACGACAGTCTTTACAGATTGAGCTAAGACTTTGTCACTTTCATTAAAAGCTTGAGAGATAGGAGCATTGCCGGAAGTCATTAATAATTTATCGTTACTGACGACAATAATGCTATCAACATTCTTCTTTAATTCGTTTAAACCGTTGATGGAATTAACAATTCTCTTTTTACCTTCAAAGGTAAATGGACGTGTAACAATAGCTACGACTAAAGCACCAGTGTCTTTCGCAATTCTCGCGACGATTGGGGCTGCGCCTGTACCAGTACCTCCACCCATACCAGCAGCGATAAAGACCATGTTAGCGTCTTTAACAATTTCTTTAATGTCATTAGCGCTTGCTTCAGCAGCTTCTTGGCCTTTTTGAGGTTCGCCACCAGCGCCTAAACCACCAGTAATTTCTTGTCCAAGAATCAAGCGATTGCTTGATTTGCTTGTTGATAAAGCTTGTTTATCAGTGTTTGCAACCCAGAATTCAACATTAGCAATATCTTCATCAATCATTCTGTTAACGGCGTTATTTCCAGCACCGCCAACACCAATAACAACGATCTTTGCTGCGGGTTCAAAATTATCTAAATCATAATTTTCCATGAGGTGGCCTCCTATTTATCACTTTCCCTACTTAATTGTCCGACTTTAGGATGATTATCATCATAAACGTTGGGGTAATTATTACATTCGAGTATCATACCGATACAGTTGAAATATGTTCCATCACGACATCCAAATGTCTTAGGCACAACGTGCATAACGGTGTCGCTTTGAACTTTTGGAGTTAGATATTCTACTAAGCCATCTAATGCCGCTCCTCCACCGATGAGTACCATAGGTAAGCTACGGTAAGAAGCTTCATATCCATCCAGCAATGCTGTAATTGCAGAATTAAGATTCTTTGTAAATATATCTAATTGTGATTTCACTAAGACATTGAGTTCGTCAGCGTAATGTTTGAACACATTACCTTCTTCATCTTTATTTGAGCAGACAGGAGCTTTGAAATTCATTTCACGGTTAGTAACACCATAGGTGATTTTTAATTTCTCGGCTTCGGCTTCGTTAATGTTAAAGTTTTCAATTATCTTTTCGGTAATCTTATCTCCACCCCATTCGAATGAACGAGAAGCAAATAATTGCTTACCACCAACTAGAGAAACTGTTGTGACATTACTTCCAATGTCCACCAAGATATAATCTTCAGGAACATTAGGCATAGTCGCTAACAATTTACAGGCAGCAAATGGAGCGAGCATCATCTTCTTCACAGCGATGTCTCCACCGATAAGCGCGGCACGATAACTTTCCGCGACAGAGGCGGGTAATGTATGTATCTTCACGCTCACAGTGAGTGTGGAAGAAGATTCTCCTAAAGGAGGACGTAAAAATACTCTTCCTTGATCAAGGATATAAGCTTCAGGAATTACATCGATAAGAGCATCCTTTAATGCGCTAGAACTATTACGTACGAGCGAATAGATATTCTTAATATCCAAATCGACAATTTTAAAATCTTCGGAAACGGATGTTGTTACTTGTCTTGTTTGTAAGACATCTAAGCCAAATGGAGGAAGTGAAAGCAAAGCTTCAGAAATAGATAATTTTAAACGCACAGAAGAATCAGTGAAATTTCTAATTTCTCTGACGTTTTGTACGATTTTTTCTAAATCCAAAATCTTGCCATTTTCAATAATGTGGCCATATGGTTTAGTAATCGCATATATAACATAAACTTGGCCATCGAGCTCATAGCCCACGACCAATTTCATCTTTTTTGATCCAAATTCAATTGCAGCAACTGGTTTATCCATAAATTACATCCTTGTGATACATTCTAAACGATTTTTTTGTAATATACAATATTAATAAAATATAATTTTGTTAAAGACTTACTAATTAACTACTAATTTTCTACTAATCACTTGTGTAAAAGAAAATCGCCATGAAGGCGATCTTCCGAGTAAGGATAATCAATATATAAGGAGTTTTTTTGTATTGATTTCTTCGTTTTCAAGTTCCTCGTTTTCCACTTCCACTTCTACCGCTTTGGTTTGGTTGGCTGCGGCTTGATGCGAGGTTATGTAGGTTGGAATCACCAATGCGGCTGCTAAAGAAATAGCAAAGACAGAACCAATGCAGAATCTTTTGATACGATAATATCCTGCTTTGTGATGATTCTTTTCTAATTTGTCTTTCATTTTCATCTTAGCGTCCTCCTTCTTTATTTTCTTTCGATGATTCTGAGTTTGGCACTTTTACTACGCCTATTTATGGCTAATTCTGCTTGAGAAGCAGTAATTGGCTTTTTAGTTATTAGTTGATATTCCTTTTCTTGAATATCGATTGGGAGATCTAAGCGGCTCCCTTCGCTTACGCTTGCCTCTTTAAATAGTGATTTCACTATTTTATCTTCTCCAGAATGGAAGGTGATTACTGCTAATCTTCCTCCATGAGGTCTTAAAGCCTTCAAAGCGGCTTCTAGAGCTTCCTTTAAGACATTTAATTCGTCATTAACTACAATCCTAATGGCTTGAAATACTTGCTTCGCTGGGTGTCCTTCTTTTTTAAGTTCCTTGCTTGGCTTGCTCTTTTTGATGATGTCTACTAATTGAAACGTTGTTTCAATAGGACTATCTTGTCGAGCTTTAATGATATTTTTGGCGATGGGGAAGGCAAACCTTTCATCACCATATTCTTTAAATATTCTCGTTAAGTCATTAACGGAATACTGATTGACAACATTGTAAGCTGAGAAGTTTTTTTCTTTGTCCATTCTCATGTCTAATGGACCATCTTCTCTATAAGAGAATCCCCGCTCTTTCTCATCAAATTGAGGAGAAGATACGCCTAAGTCCATGAGAATTCCGTCCACTAGAGGGATGTTTGAATTCTCCAGGACTGTTGTAAGATCCTTGAAATTGGTTTTAATTATTTTATAATTACCACCAATGCTTTTAAGAACTTCTTCTGACTTCCTAATGGCGTCTATATCTTGGTCTAAACCAATCAAGAGACCATTTTTCAATCTTTTTAAAATTTCAGAAGAATGTCCGGCTCGGCCTAATGTGCAGTCGAGATAAGTTCCATCTTCGCGAATATTGAGACCATCAATAACTTCGTCAAGGAGAACTGGAATGTGCTCGCTCATCATTTGTCTAAATCAAGAATGCGTTCCGCATTATCTTCAAAACCTTTGCTTGCTTCTGCTTCATAGGCTTCGAATTCTGCTTTGTTCCAGACTTCCATATGATCACCAGCACCGATGACCACTACTTCTTTTCCGATGTTGTATCTTTTAAGAAGTTGAGTTGGAAGTTGAACACGCCCTTGCTTATCAACTTCGAGCTCGCAAGTTGAAGCTAGTCTGACACGTAAATAATCACGATAGACCTTATGGTTGAAAGCATTCGAATTGAATTGTTGAGTTAATTTCTCAAATTCCTCGAGCTTGTAAATGGATAAGGAATTATCAAACCCTTTCATGATGTAGATCTTGTTGCCGGCTTCTTCTCTTAATTTAGAAGGGATAACTAATCTACCTTTATCGTCAAGATTGTGTTCGTAGGTTCCGAAAAACATTTACCACTTTCTCCCACTTTCTTCCACTTTGCAACTTTATTATAGAAAATAAATTGTTTTTTTCGCAACATTTTTTTGAAAAAAATAAATCCCTCGTCTTTAAAAACGAAGGATTCATTATTTATATTTATAAAATAAATATGTCTAATCTAGATCTAATTCATCGAGTTTAGACCATCTCTCATCTATTTTGTTTTCTTTTTCTTTGAGATAGTCTTCTTCACTTAAAACTCGATAGCCTTGTCCATCATCAGGAAGCTTGCTATTCTTATCCACCACTCTTAAGGGAATGTTAGCGACAATGATTCCAATGATGTATTCATCTAGTTCGATAATGTTGTTGGGTTCGAAAAACATATCATCATCTTCTTCACTTTCCGAAAAGAGCAATTCTTCTTGAATGTGAAGTGGGAGATTGACGTCTTTAAGCGTGTATGAATCAGCGCATATCGCTAAAGCGGTAACATCTAACTCCACTCTTAAAAAGTCGTCATAAAGAGTGCTAATAGCTTTAACGTGAGTATTTAATAATTTACGAAGATGAGAAGAATGAAAAATATCTTCAGGAACAACAATATCTTCTTCACTCTGGTTAGGCTTACCATATTTTAATGCACTCTTAATTATTCTCATAATTACATTCTAAATTCGACGTGATAGTTTTTACCTAATTCGTATTTAATCTTATCCTGCACATCGACAATTTCTTTTTCTGTTAATGTGGCGTTGTCATTTCTATAAACAATGCTAATGGCAATAGATTTCTTGCCTTCGTCAATATTAGCGCCTTGATAAACATCAAAGATGAAAGCGTCTTTAACAAGCCCTTTTCCAGCTATTTTAATTGTTTTTAATAAGTCTTTGGCTTCAACTTTCTTATCAACAATGAAAGCTAAGTCACGGCTTACTGATGGGAATCTAGAAATTGGTGACATCTTTTCAATATTAACCTTTGTAAATAACAAAGGTGAAAGATTCATCTCTAAAACTACAGCATTAGTTTTTCCTAAGCCATATTCACTAATCTTTTGTGGATGTAGTTCACCAAAGATCGCAACTAATTGATTTTGGAAGAGAACTTTCGCTGATTTACCAGGATGGAGTTCATCAAAATGGCTTTCTAATCTTTCAAATTTATAACGGCTCGCCTCAATTCCAAGAAGAGTAAAGATTCCTTCCACTAATCCCTTCATATGATAGAAGTCATAAGGAATGGTTTTTAACGCTCCTTGAGCTTGTTCTTGGCCCACTAAAACAATAGCGAGGTGTTCTTCTCTTCTTTGAAGAGATTGAACGTTACTAGTTTCAAATAAAGCAAGGTTTTTCTCTTGACGAGAAACATTATATTCAGCGGCTTTAAGTAATGAATTAAGAACGTGAGTTCTAAAACAAACATGATCATCGGTTAAAGGATTAAGAATTTCATAATGTTCATCGTCATTTAATAAATTAAACGCTTTGATTTCCTTTTTATTTAATAATGAATAGGTCAAACACTCATCAAGACCTCTTTCAAGAAGGAAATAACGAATTTCTCTTAAACGAGCTTGTCCATGAGTTAACCCCCCAACTTTTGTATCTAATTTAGGAAGTAAGGATGGAACATTTTCATATCCGAGAAGTCTAATGACTTCTTCGCTTAAATCCGCACTACAAGTAACATCCAAACGGAATTGTGGAACTTTAACAACAAATTCACCATTCGCATCCATCATGACTTTGAATTGTAACCTTGTTAAAACATCATAGATTTGTTCTTTGGTGAAACTTGTTCCTAAACGTCCATTAATCTTTTCAACGCTTGAAGAAATCTTGTTAACTTTTTCTTCTTCATCTTGATAAACAACGTTATCGGAGAATTCTTTTGCGTCCGCATATTGCTTCAACAAAGAAGCAGCCAAATTCAAAACTTCTTCGCTTTGAAAATGGTTTGTCCCCTTAACAAATCTTTGCGAAGATTCACTGACTAATCCTAATCTTAATGATGTTCTTCTAATAGAAGCACTATCGAAGGAGGCGGATTCGATAAATAAGTTCTTGCTAAAATCATCAACCGCACAACTAAGGGCGCCCATGACTCCACCTAAACACATTGGTTTATGATCACTACAAATAACAATGTCTCCAGGTTTAACTGCGTAAGTGTTTTCATCCAAGGCGACAAAGTCTCCTTCATATTCACTGTAAGCATATAATTCTTTCTTTGGTAATTTATCTGCATCATACATATGAAGTGGTTGTCCTGTTAATAGCATTACATAGTTACCAATGTCAACGACATTGTTAATACTTCTAACACCCATCGCATTTAAATAATTTTGCATCCATTTTGGTGAAGGTTTAATGCAAATTCCTCTTACTTCTTTAATAGAGAATTGGCTGCATTTTTCACTCTTAGAGCCAATCTCTATCTTGGTTTTGAAATTAGAAATTTCTTCCGCTTCAGGAATTTCAACTTTTCTATTGAAAATCGCGCCAATTTCTCGAGCAACATTATAAATAGATAATAAATCAGGACGATTGGCTAAGACTTTAACATCTAAAACTTCATCATCAAGATTTAAATACTTTAAAACATTTTCGTTTCCGACAATGGCGTCCTCAGGAAGTTCTTCAATTCCCTTTTGTTGATATTCACTTAAATACTTAGCATCCACCCCAAGTTCGAGTAAAGAACAGCACATACCATTAGATTCAACGCCTCTAATGACACCCTTTTTAATTTCTCCACCAGGAAGAACACTACCAACACGGGCCACAATCACTTTTAAGCCTTTACGCGCGTTAGGAGCGCCACAAACAATTTGTTCCACTCCATAGTCTCCACCAAGGTCCACCTTTAAAACGTGGAGGTGATCACTATCAGGATGTTTTTCACATTCAAGAATTTTACCAATGACAAGATTAGTGCCACTAGCCATTCTTCTAACTTCTTCAACTTCGACTCCAGCAAATGTTAAGCCATTTGCAATCTCTTCAGCGCTTAAACCATCTAAAGAAACATATTGAGCTACATTTTTTAAACTAACTAACATAAATTATCTCCTTCTTTCTTTAGATCTTTTTTCTGAATTGATGTAAGAATCTTACATCATTTTGATAGAATCTACGAATATCATCAATGCCATATCTTAAAATGGCCACACGTTCAATGCCTATACCAAATGCAAATCCAGAATATACTTCTGGGTCATATCCATTCATCTTTAAAACATTAGGATGGACCATACCACCACCTAAGATTTCAATATAGCCAGTGCCCTTACACATAGAGCAGCCTTTACCACCACAATTCGCGCAGTCAATATCAACTTCAACACTTGGTTCAGTGAATGGGAAATAACTACTTCTTAAACGAATCTTACGTTTCTCGCCAAACATTCTTTGCGCGAATAATTCTAATGTGGCTTTTAAGTGCCCAATGTTAATGTCTTTATCAACAACTAAACCCTCAATTTGGGCAAATTGATGTGAGTGCGTCGCATCATCGTCATCGCGGCGATATGTTTTACCAGGGCAAATAACTCTAATAGCTTCTCCTTTTTTCTCCGCCATAACATGGGCTTGAACTGGAGAAGTATGAGTTCTTAATAAGGTGTTTTTATCAATATAAAAGGTATCTTGCATGTCACGAGCGGGGTGATCCTTAGGAATGTTCAATAATTCGAAATTAAATTCATCGCTTTCCACTTCTGGACCATCAGCGACTTCAAATCCCATTCCTAAAAAGACATCAATCATTTCATCTTTAATAATATGGAAAGGATTGCGTCCTCCCACAGTCAAAGAACGGCTAGGTAAAGAAATATCAATTTCTTCTTTCTTAAGTTTTTCCGCCATTTCTTTTTCGCTTAATTCCGCCATTTTTTCATCTAAAGAAGCGGCAATCGTGGTTTTAACTTCGTTAACTTCTTGACCAAATTCTTTTCTTTCTTCGGGAGGAAGTTCACCAATTTTGGACATCATGCCCATCAATTCAGATTTCTTCGAGAGATAGGTATTTTTGATGTTGATTAAAGCATCAAGAGAAAGGGCTTTCTCGATTGTGCCTAACGCATTTTGAAGAATATCCTTAAGTTTGTTATTTTTCATAAGATACAAACACCTTTCTAAACATTCTTAAAAAGTATATCACAAAAACATATTATGAAAATAAATTTCGTAATATGAAACATAGATAAGCGTTTTATTTTAATGTATACATAAGGATTCCAGATGCCACCGCAGCATTTAACGAATCCATTTTTACCATGGGAATTTTAACCAACAAATCCGCTAAAGAAGCTGTTTCTTCTTTCACTCCATTGGCTTCGTTACCAATAACTAAAACCATTCTGTCTTTAATCTTGGTCTTAGCCTCTTCTAAAGGGATACTCTTATCATTTAAAGAAGAAACGATAATTTGATATTTTTCTTTAAAATCTACGATTTTCCCTGCTAAAACCGGGATAAAAAAGATAGAACCTTTACTAGAGGCCACTACTTTAGGATTAAAGAAATCAACCGTGTTTTCACTAGCAATAATCGCGTCATATCCAAAGGATAAAGCAGTACGAATAATCGTTCCTAAATTACCTGGGTCGGCTATATCATCTAAATACACTACTTTCTTATACTCATCTTTAAACGAATAGTTAGGGATAGAACAAATCGCAGCTACTCCTTGTGGAGATTTAGTGTTTGTAATTTTTACTAATAATTCTCTTGATATGACATATTGAATTATGTCATCACTAACATCTAACAAAGGAGAAATAGTAAAAATCTCTTTTACCATTTTTGCTTCTAAAGCCATTTTTAAAACCTTATCGCCTTCGATTAAAAATTCATGAAACTCTTCACGATATTTTTTCTCTTTTAAACTAGCTGCATGTTTAATACGGGTGTTAGTTTTAGAATTAATTTTTCTGATCATTAAATATCCCCTTTCTTAGTTTCTTATGCGCGTATTTATAATTAGGATAATATTTTTCCACGATGCTATAAAAATCTTTACCATGTCCATGAACAAAACAATGCGCTAATTCGTGGACCACGATTGCATCAATAACATCTAAAGAAAAATGCATCAACACTAAAGAAAAACGTATGGAATGATTCCTTGGAGTGTTAGAGCCGTATCTTGTATTCATATCACGAACACTTACCTTGTTTTCATAAGTACCCATCACTTGTTCATAATGTCTCACTCTTCTTGTGATTAAAGCTAGGAACCAAGCTTTTGTTTTCTTATGTAATTCCACATCATCTTTAAAAGTTATTTGGCTACCATCATTAAACAAAATAACACCTGGCTTTTTAAAAATCTTTTTACCTAATATATAGATATAATCTTCATTTTCTCCAAGTAGATGCGCATTCTCTTCAATTAATTTATCTGCGTATTTATCTAACCCTTTAATAATAGTTTTTTGGCTAGTAAATATCGGAGCGTACACTATAAAAAGTCCGTCTTTATAACGGTAGGAAATGGTTCGACTTCTTTTATAAGTCACTCTCACAAGATAATTCTTATCTTCATATGGATAATAAAACTCTTTTTGCACGAAATAATTATACCTTGCCAACAACACTAGAGGAATATAGAATTAATAATGCTTTATGGAAAAAATATTAATCTCTGCTTGCCTTGTTGGTGACAACACTAAATATGATGGGTCAAACAATTTAAAGAAAAACCCATATATGGACGCTCTATTAGAAAAATATGAGCTCGTTCCTTTTTGTCCAGAGGTATCTGGAGGATTATCTATTCCTCGTAAACCAAGTGAAAGAAAAGGCGACCAAGTCTATAACAATGAGGGTAAAAATGTCACCACTAATTTCTTGTTAGGAGCAGAAAGAGCTTTAGACTTGTGTCTATATCTAGGTATAAGAGTGGCTATTCTTAAAGAAACATCTCCATCTTGTGGAGTTCATGAAATCTATAACGGTCAATTTAAAAACATTAAGATAAAAGGCGTTGGCTTCACTACTGAGTTGCTTAAAAGAAAAGGTATACGCGTCATTAGTGAAGATGAAATAGAGGCCTTTTTACAAGAAAAATAAGGTTCAAATCGAACCTTATTTTCTTTTCATCTAAATAATTTTATTATTTAACGCTTTTGAGTTTCCAAATTTCTTCAGCGTAAGACTTAATAGTGCGGTCACTAGTGAAGAAGCTAGAATTAGCAATATTCATTAATGCCATCTTTTGCCATTTCAAATGATCTTTATAAAGTTTTTCAACCTTTTCTTGCGCTTCGATATATTTTGGTAAATCCGCTAAGATGAAATAAGTATCGCCATGATTCATGATTTCATCATAAATCATCTTGAATCTATCTGGACGATAAGAAATCCATTCGCCTTCAAGCAAAGAATCGATGACGCGTTTAATGCGGTTATCGCTATTATAGATATCCCATGGGTTGTAATCAAAATTACGGACATGTTCTTCTACTTCATCGGCAGTTAAACCGAAGATAACAGCATTTTCTTTACCGGCTTTCTCCACGATTTCAATATTCGCACCATCCATAGTTCCTAAAGTAATAGCACCATTCATCATTAATTTCATGTTGGAGGTACCACTAGCTTCTTTACCAGCGGTGGAAATTTGTTCACTGACGTCACTTGCAGGAATAATAAGTTCTGCTAAGGTAACGCCATAGTTTTCAATAAAGACAACTTTCAAGAACTTATTGGTTTCTGGATCGTTATTAACGACATCAGCGACCGCGATAATAAGTTCAATAATCTTCTTCGCATATTCGTAGCTAGGTGCAGATTTTGCGCCAAAGATGAAAGTACGAGGATAGATTCTAAAGCTTGGGTCATCCTTCATTCTTTGATATAAGTAAATGATATGGAAGACGTTCATTAATTGACGCTTATAAGCGTGCAAACGCTTAATTTGGACATCAAAGATAGAATTAACATCAACATCAACGCCGTTATGTTCAGCGATATATTTAGCCAATTTCTTCTTGTTTTCAAGCTTGATATTATGAAGAGCCTTAAGCACTTCCTTATCATCTTTATATTTCTCAAATTCCTTAATCTTTGGCATATCCATAATCCAGCTATCACCAATCTTATCAGTGATTAATTTAGCTAATTCTGGGTTCGCGTTAAGGAGCCAACGACGATGTGTAACACCGTTAGTCTTGTTATTAAATTTCTCTGGGAAATATTCATAAAATTCTTTAAAAGTAATACTCTTTAAGATTTCAGTATGCAAAGCCGCAACGCCGTTAACGGAGAAAGAAGTATAAATAGCAAGGTTAGTCATATGAATTTGACCATCTTTAATAATGTTCATCGCATAACGGTGAGCTTCTGGAATATTGTCCGCAACCATTTGTAAATTGAAGCGACGATTGATCTCTTCAATAATCATAAAGCAGCGAGGAATTAAAGTTTGAACATAGTTCACTGGCCATTTTTCTAAAGCCTCCACCATGACAGTGTGGTTAGTATAAGCCATAGAATGAGTCACTTCTTCCCAGGCTTCATCCCATTCCATATTGTATTCATCCATCATGATTCTCATCATTTCTGGAATCGCTAAAATTGGGTGGGTGTCATTGAGTTGGAAGACATATTGTTTAGAAACACCTTTAAGAGTCTTATGGTGTGCATAATATGATTTCAATGTGGACTGTAAACCAGCTGACACCAAGAAATATTGTTGACGTAATCTTAAAATACGTCCTGATTCAGTAGAATCATCTGGATATAAACCATGACATAATTCACTTAAAGTTCTTAAATATTCGTTAAAAGAAATATTCTTAGGTAAATTTTCATTACTTGGTTCTGCATTCCAAAGTCTTAAGGTATTAGTAACGTGGTTACGGTAACCAACAACAGGAACATCATAAGGAACCGCTCTTACGCAAACAGCATTAGCTGTTCTAATTCCATATGTTCCATTTGGTTTCATATAAGTTTCAGGGTTGCCATAGAATTTAACTTCAACCGCATATTTACTACGTCTGACTTCCCAAACGTTACCGTTTGTTAACCATTGGTCTGGTAATTCTTTTTGTTTACCAGCAACAATCTTTTGACGGAAGAAACCATATTGATAACGAATACAGTTACCGTGTCCAATATAGCCTAAAGAGGCAATAGAATCTAGAAAGCAAGCCGCTAAACGACCAAGACCACCATTACCTAAACCGGCATCAGGTTCTTGATCTTCTAAATCGTTAATATTCATACCAAAATCGGCTAAACCATCTTTAACGACCTTATAAATGCCTAAATTTTGTAAATTGTTGAGCATTAATCTACCGATTAAAAACTCCATTGAAAAATAGATAAGGGTTCTTTGATCATGATTGACAGCCTGGCGGTGCATTCTACTCCAGTCCACGTTTGCGTAATCTCTTACCATCTGACCTAAGATGGTATAACGTTCGCTGATGTGGGATTCTTCCACCCCGACACCATAGGTTTCAAGCATGCGTCGAGTAAACTCTTTTTTAAATACTTCTTTGTTTGTAAACATCTTGTTCTCCTATTTTTTTGCTTTTTTCACTTCTTTAACAGGGGCAGGATTTTCTTTTTTGAAAATACAAGCTCCTAAGGAAGCGAGTTTGATATCAAAGTGATATGGTAAGCCTTCAAAACTACCTTCTCCAGCTTTAAGTGGGAGACCATTATATTGGTTGTTACCACCATAAACATCCTTATCACTATTAAAGATTTCTTTATAAGTTCCATCTTCAAGAAGTGGAATTCTAATATATTCGTAATAATTAGGTGTCATATTAAAGACAAACACTAAGACATCGTCACCAACTTTTCTTTGGAAAGCAAAGACAGATTGGTCAGCATTATCCACCATCAACCATCTAAAGGCATTTGGATTATGTTCATCTAAATACATAGCCTTTTCATTACGATAAATGAGGTTTAAATCTCTCACGCAACGCGAAACTGAATCGTGTTTTGGGAATGATTTTAAAACCCATGGAAGAGACTTATTCTCATTCCATTCATCAAAGCTACCTAATTCATTACCCATGAAGTTAAGTTTCTTTCCTGGATGGGCAAATTGATAGGTATAGAGGTTTCTTAACAAATTGAATTTGTTATCATAGTCACCCCATAACTTATTAATAATGGTACCTTTTCCGTGCACCACTTCATCATGAGAGAATGGAAGCATGAAATTATCACTATAGAAATAAGCCATGGAGAAAGTTAATTTGTTATGGTCATATTTTTTATAAATTGGGTCGAGAGAATAATATTTTAAAGTATCATTCATCCAGCCTAAATCCCACTTATAGTCGAATCCTAATCCACCATATTCTGTTGGTCTAGTTGTGCCACTATAATCAGTGGAATCTTCCGCAATCATCATTAAGGTATCGTGAGCAATATGGAGTTTTGCATTAAGTCTTTTAATGAATTCCACCGCACCACTATTTTCGCCTAAAGATTTATCGCCGTTATAGTAAAGAATGTTACTAACCGCGTCGACACGAACACCATCGAAATGGAAATAATCAACGAAATAATTCATCGCACTCATTAAGAATGAACGAACTGGATCTTTACCTAAATCGAATTGATATGAACCCCATGGAGATACTCTCCATTTGTTGTTATATTCAAATAATCTAGTACCATCAAATTCCGCTAAAGCCCATTTATCTTTAGCGAAGTGAACAGGAGCAAAATCTAAAATAACTCCGATCCCAGCTTGATGGAGACGGTCAACAAAACTCATTAATTGGAATGGATTACCATAACGGGAATCAACAGAGAAGAATCCTGTGGCTTGATAGCCCCAAGAACCATCAAATGGATATTGGGTAATAGGCATAATCTCAACGTGGGTATAGCCAAGATCCTTAATATAAGGGATTAAATAATCAGCAACTTCTTCATAAGAAAGATTACGACCATCAACTTGGCCTTTCCATGAACCAAGGTGCATCTCATAAATTGACATTGCTCTATCGAAGTTTCTACTTCTGGATTTCATCCAAGGATCATCATGCCAAGCGAAATTCCTATTATCGAATAATCTTGAACATGTTCCTGGACGGAATTCTGAGAAGAAAGCAAAGGGGTCAGCCTTATCAACATATTTCCCTTTCGCGTTTTTGAAATGGAATTTATAGGATTGGTAATTCGAAAGATTTGGAACAAAAACTTCCCAAACACCAGAATCATCAATCTTATTCATCTTGTTAGCGCCAACATCCCAGCCATTCCATTCACCGATGACTGAAACATCTTCTGCCATAGGAGCATAGAGTCTAAAGACAACTCCGTTTTCTCCGTTGTAGTTTTCGACAAAGTGAGCGCCAAAATAATTATGAGCCTCAATACATTGTCCCATTAAGAAATCATAAACTAATCCATATGCCATATATGTAATTCCTCCATCACTAATTATATACATACGAGCGCGTCACATTGAACAAAAATTTCAAAAAATCGATAAAAAGAAAAGGAGATTAACAAGTAATCCCCTTATTATTTCTTTTTAAACACCTCTACTCAGCGGGTTTAATTTCATATCCTTCATCGGTTTCAGTAACAAGCATATCACCACTTGGATTCATAACTTTACAAAGGATAAAGACAATTAAAGAAACAGCAACAAAAACAATTGTTAAGATACCAGTAATACCAATAGAGTATTCCAAATCAAAGGCTTCTTTAGCTTTAACGATAAGAAGAATAAGGCCAACAAGGAATAAACCTAGAGCAATCGAAGAATAAACAATACCGCGAACATGGCTATCTCTTCTTGGAAGACCGAGTTTTCTTTCTCTTCTACTTCTATGTCTACAGCCTAAGGCAATTAAGAAACACTTTTCGACGAAACTGAAACTGAAAGAAATTAAAACAATTCCAAATAAAATTAATACATAAGCCGCGAACGAAGCTTCTGATTTCAAAGCGTACAAAGCTTTAAGCAAGAAATCATGAAGTAAGGCAATACCATAACCACTATCATCAACAAGAATTTTTTGAAGTCCAGTAGCGACACTTAAGAAACATAAAAACGCGGCCACAATCATCAATAAATTATGAATGAAGGCTATGCCTTTGTGTTCTGCTTTTGCGGCTTCAAATAATCTTAAAATAGCGATTTCTAAAATCGCCAAAGATCCACCGATAGCGATGAAGATCATCCCAATACCAAAGGCCCATTCAGAGCCAAATAATGAGAACATCAACATTAAATAACTTGCTACTAAAAGAGCTATTTTAGCAATATCCTCACCGTAAAAATCATCAACACGACGAGCAAGAACACTTTTGTTTCTAATGAAATATTTTAAGAACCAAATAAATAATC
Organism: uncultured Caryophanales bacterium; assembly: GCA_947302535.1. Taxonomy (GTDB): domain Bacteria; phylum Bacillota_I; class Bacilli_A; order RFN20; family CAG-826; genus CAMYVX01. The sequence goes on along the minus strand of CAMYVX010000005.1, from coordinate 13,079 downwards.
TAATTGCCATAAATAATGAGAATATACCTAAGAATAAATCTCTAAAAAGCGTTGCTATTATATTCGCCCAATCCATTGGATTTGAAGTACCAAATTTATCTATTTGCGAAAAGCCTTCGCTAAAGAAACGATAAATTGTGTAAGATTCTCCAGCAAAGTCAACAAGTGGTAAAAATACACCCACAATCGCTAAGACAAATGAAAGGATACCAAGAAGGGCTACGACAAGATAAACCGCTGATGGTTTTTTCTCTACCATATTAAAAACCTCCGTTTGATTTTTCTCAATATAAAACAATAGCGTTTTGTTTTCAATTATTCATTTATAAGCAAAGAAAAACAAAAATTATATAATAATTTGAAACGCCCTCTATGTTATGTAATAATAGAGGCGATTGGAGATTTCAATATGGTAAAGATAATGACAATTAATTCCGGGAGTTCCTCTTTAAAATTCAAACTTTATGAGATGCCTTCCGAAAAAGTGATTTGCTCTGGAAACTGTGAAAGAATCGGTTTAGCAGATGGTATTTTCACTATTAAATATAATAGAGAAAAAGAGGTCACTACCCCGACTTTCCCAAACCACGATGTGGCCGCTAAAACAGTCGTTAATGCTTTTATTGAAAAAGGCATTATTAAAGACTTTGAAGAAATCAAAGCTATCGGTCATCGTATCGTTCAAGGTGGTAAATATTTCTCATCTAGTGCTTTATTTAATAAGGATACAGAAGATAAAATTGCTTCTTTAATTCCTCTAGCCCCACTTCATAATGCTGCTCACTTAACTTGCTATCGTGCTTTTAAAGAGGTCTTACCTCATTGCCCTGCTATTGCAGTTTTTGATACAGCCTTCCACCAAACTATGGAGCCAGAAGACTATTTATTCCCTATTCCATATGAATTAACAACCAAGTACGACATTCGTCGTTATGGTGCTCATGGAACCAGCCATAAATATCTTTCAATTGAAGGACTTAAATATTTAGACAATAAAGAACATAGCAAGATTATATCTTGTCATATCGGTTCTGGTGCTTCTATTACCGCAATTAAGGATGGTAAATGTGTTGCCACATCTATGGGCTTAACTCCTCTAGGAGGCATCATGATGGGAACAAGAACTGGTGATATGGATCCAAGCGTCTTTAATTACGTTGTGAAAGTTACCGGCAAAAGTGCTGAAGAAGTCTATCAAATGTTTAATAAACAATCTGGTTTTGCTGGAGTTTATGGTAAAAGCGATTCTCGTGATGTCGAAGCCGGTATTAAAAACAATGAGGAACGCGCGATATTATGCGACAAATTATTTGTCCGTCGTATCGCTGATTTCATTGGTCAATATTATGTTCGTTTAGGTGGATGTGACTTAATCGTCTTCTCTGCTGGTATCGGTGAAAACGACCCACGTACAAGAAGAAATGTCATCAATCAAATTAAAGATGCGCTTCACGTTGAAATAGATGATGAATTAAACTACAGCTGCCGTGGAAAAGAAGGATTAATCTCTACAAAAGATAGCAAGATTAAAGTCGCCGTCATTCCAACAGATGAAGAAGTCATGATTGCTCGTGACGCCTACAATATGTGCATTAAAGGAGCTTAATATGGCTGTTAAAAAAATATTCAGAGATTATCTTAAAGACGATATTAAAGAAGTTAGACGCATTCACTCCGCCATTAAAAGATATAATCGCATAGCGATTTTCCGTCATATCATGCCAGATTATGACGCTCTCGGCTGTCAGTTTGGTTTAGCCACCTGGTTAAAAGATAATTTTCCAGAAAAGGAAATTGTTGTTTTAGGTGATAATCACGTCACTTTTACTCCAAGATTATATCCTGAAACTGATTCATTGAGCGAAAGTTGGTTCAGAGAACCATTCCTCGCTATTGTTCTTGATGTTAATTCTCCTTCCCGTATTGCGGATCCTCGTTATAAGAAGGCAAAATTTAAAATCATTATTGACCATCACCCTGCTGAAGGTGAAAAACACGCTAACGTACAAATAATTAAAACCGAGGCTGCGGCGGCAGCGGAAAACATTCTAGCTATTTTATTAAATTTCAAAGGCAACTATGTTTTAAGCAAAAAAGCGGCTTCCTACTTCTATAGCGCGATTGTTGGTGATTCCGGAAGATTCCAATATTCTTCCACAAGTAAATTAACCTTTGCGTGCGCTACAGAATGTTTAGATGCAGGTATTGAAATTAGTAAAATATATCAACAAATGTATCTTAAGAAAATTGATGATTTAAAAGTCACCGCTTATATTCTTAATCATTTCTCTGTTTCTGATCATGGTGTCGCTTATTACGTTTTACCAACTAATATCCAAGAAGAATTAAATATCACTACTGAACGCGGAAAAGAGAATGTCAACCTCTTTGCTAATATTGAAGGTATTAATGCTTGGTGTTCAATTACTGAAGATAAAAAAGATAATTGTTGGAGAGTCTCGTTACGCTCTAAAGAAAAACCAATTAACCAAGTTGCCATGATGTTTGAAGGGGGCGGACATGCTCAAGCCTCAGGAGCCAAACTAAATAGCATCGATGACTTACCAAAACTCATCGCCGCACTTGATAAATTATTCTAAAACATAAAGGTATCGCAAATGTGATACCTTTTTATTTAAAAAATACAATATTTTTACTATACTTATTTTATGAATAAAATTGTTCCTTTGCATGTTGTCAGTGGATATACGTTTTTAAAAAGCGGGCTAACAATTAAGCGCATCGAAAAATCACTTAATGAAATGAACTACTATGGTTTGGGCATTTGTGATGAAAATGTTCTTTTTGGTCTTCCGGAATTTGTCCATATGATGATGGATAATAAAAAACCATATGTATTAGGAATGAGTTTTGTTATTGATGAACATTATTTAAGCGTATTTGCTAATAGCGAGATTGGTTATCGTAATCTCATTAAAATCTCTAATTCCTTGCAAAAGGAAGAATTCACTTTTAATTCATTAAAAGAATTAGGAAATGGTCTAATCGGTATTTTAGATACAAGCCAAGGGTATTTCTTAAATAGCTTAAGCGAAGACATCTCCTTTACTAAAGTCATTGCTGGTATATCCCACTATTTTGATGACTTCTATCTTGGCTTAGATATCAAAAGCAAAGAAGAATTTAAATACGCCAAAAGAGTGAGAAAATTCGCTGATAAGTTTACTTATCTCACTATTGCTTTCCCAAAAATTGCTTATCAAAAGAAAGACGATGCGATTGTTTTAAAAATCGTTAACGCCATTAAAGAAGGAAGCACATTAGAAGAAAAGGAAGCCATTGGTCAAGAATATTTCATGAAGGAAGAAGACTACGCTAAAATCTACACTTCTTTAGAAATGACTAGAACCATTGAAGTAACAAATAAATGCCAATTCCCATTCATTGCTAAGCGCGGAGAAATCTATCACTACTATCAAAAAGACAGCGAAAATGAATTAAAAAAGCGCGCTTTCGCGGCTTTAAAAGAGAAAAATAAGGATGAAGATCCTAAATACATAACTCGACTAAACTACGAATTAGATGTCATTAATTCCATGGGCTACGCTGATTATTTTATGTTAGTTCAAGACTATGTTAATTGGTCTAAAAATAATGACATTCTTGTGGGTTCAGGACGTGGAAGTGCGGCTGGAAGTTTAGTCTCATATTTACTGAACATTACTGAAATCGATCCACTAGAATACGATTTACTTTTTGAAAGGTTCTTAAACGTTGACCGTAAAACAATGCCTGATATCGATGTCGACTTTATGGATTACCGTCGAGAAGATGTTGTCGAATATTTACGTCAAAGATTTGGTCGTCATAATGTTGCAAACATTATTGCTTTCCAAACCATTAAAGCCAAACAAGCTCTAAGGGATATTGCTCGTGTCTATAATTATCCAGAACGACATGTTGTATTACTAAATAAACGTTTGACTGGTAAAGACTATTCTCTTGGTCAATCATATCGCTATATTGAGGAATTTAAAAAATTAGTCGATAGCGATGAATACTTTAAAGAATTCGTTTCTTTAGCGGGCAAGATTGAAGGTCTTCCTCGGCAATCAGGTCAACATGCCGCAGGAGTTATTATTAATCAAGATCCTTTAGAAGATTCTTTGCCTGTCACTATTGATTTTAACGATAACCTTATTTGTCAATACGAATCTAAATATCTCGAAGAACAGAATTATTTAAAGATGGATATTCTTGGTTTAAGAAATCTTTCTACTGTCAGCGTTTGTGTTGATTTAATTAACGAACATTATCCAGACGTTCACTTAGATAAACACAATATTCCTTATAAGGAAAAAGAAATATTTGACCTTATTTCTAGCGGCCAAGTTATTGGTTTATTCCAAATCGAAACTACCGCAATGAAAAATGGAATCTCTATTTTAAAACCAAAGAACTTTGATGATGTTGTGGCTTTATTGGCCCTTAATAGACCAGGACCTAGAGAATTTATGTCCTCTTTTGCTAGAAGAAGAGATGGAAAAGAAAAGATTACCTATCCTTCTGAATCTATCAAAGATATTCTTGCTCCAACGTACGGCATCATTGTTTATCAAGAACAAATTAGCCAAATCGCTATAAAGATGGCTTCATTTACCCCAGGAGAAGCTGACTCTTTTAGAAGAGCAATTAGTAAAAAAGATCCAAATATCATTAAACAAAATAAAGATAAATTTATTCAAGGCTCAATTAAAAACGGTAACACGCCTAAGGCTAGTGAACATGTCTTTTCTATGATTGAAGCCTTTGCTAAATATGGCTTTAATAAAGCTCACTCCGTCACATACGCAATATTAACTTGCCAAATGGCGTATCTTAAATCTCATTATCCATTAGAATTTTATTCTTCTTTACTAAAGACTAATTCTTCTAACGATACTAAATTTAGTGAATACGTTTCAGAAATGAGAAGGAGAAATCTAAAGATTTATCTTCCTTCAATTAATGAATCCACTTTGACTTTCTTATGTAAAAAAGATGGCTTATTATTCCCTCTTAACGCTATTGCGCAAATTCATGATATATTCGTAGAAAAAATTATTGAGGAAAGAGAAAAAAATGGCTTATTCAAAGACTATTTTGATTTTGCATTAAGAATGAGTGATAAGGGCCTTAGCGAAAGTAGCTTAGAAAAATTAATCGACTCTGGTTCATTAGATTGTTTTAACTTGTCTAGAGCTACTTTAAGAATGAATATGAAAAAGGCTCTACAATATGCAGAGATTAACAAGAAAGTCGATGGACAAGTTGTACTTGATATGCCTTTATTTGGTAAACCAACATTAACAGAAGCTAAAACTAACCCTTTAGAAGATATAGAAAAAGAATACCAAGCATTAGGAATTATGATTTCCGATTCGCCTTTAAGATATCATCAAGAATCTTTCAAACAAAAAGGAGTTATCTCAATTAACGAAGCTAAAGAGAAAAACGACGCCACTATCGCTGGCATATTAAAAGAAAAGAAAATCATTCAAACTAAGTCAGGTAAATCAATGGCCTTCATTAAACTTTATGATGAAAGCGATGAAATTGAACTCACACTATTCTCATCATTGTATGATGAAGTTATACCTTTGTTAGAGAAGAATAAGATTCTTGTTGTTAAAATCAGAAAAGATAATCGCACTGATAGAATTTCTTATATTGCCGAAACAATTGAACAAGTGGAGAAAATAGTAAATGAATAAAATTACAATTATCGACGGAAACTCATTACTATTCCGTTCATATTATGCAACCGCATATCCAGGAGTAGAAATAATGCGTTCTCAAGACGGAACACCAACGAACGCTATTTTTGCTTTCTCTAATATGATGAACAAGATTGTTGGCTCATTAAACAAGGATGAATGTATTCTTGTAGCTTTTGATGCTGGTAAACATAATTTCCGTCATGAATCTTTAGAAACTTATAAAGCTAATAGGAAACCTGCTCCAACTGAACTAGTGCAACAATTCCCATTAGCAAGAGATTTCTTGAAAGCTTTTGGGATTTATCAGTTTGAGGAAGTTGGTTTTGAAGGCGACGATATTGCAGGAACCGCAGCTAGAACCGCCCAAAAAGAAGGATACGAAGTGCATATCTATACTTCTGATCGTGACTTCTTACAACTAGTTGATAAAAACATCTATGTTCATATTATTAAAAAAGGTCTATCTGATGTCGCTATTATGACACCTGATAAAGTCAAAGAAGACTACGGTTTTGAGCCTCTTCAAATCATTGATTATAAAGGTTTAAGAGGTGATACAAGTGATAACCTACCTGGTATACCAGGAATCGGAGAAAAAACCGCTGTTAAGCTCATTCAAGAATATGGTAACTTCGATAATATTATTGCTAACGCCGATAACATAAAAGGCAAGGTAGGTGAAGCAATTAAAGAACATCAAGAGATCGGAAAAATATCTCGTGATCTCGCCATCATCAAAACCGATATCGAATTACCTTTTAAGATAGATGAGACTCGTTATCAAGGTTATGATTTCACTTCAATTAACACTTTCTGCCAAAAATATGGTTTAAAACAATTTATCTCTAAACTTAATCCAAAATGGAAAATCAAAACGCAAACCTATGAAGATATTGAGGTCAAAATAGTCCACTCATTTAAGGACATCAATCTTAATAAAGAATTCGCTATTGCTTTAGATTATCAAGATGATGATTACACCAATACCGAGGTATATGGTATTGCTATTTATGATGAGCAAGATGCTTACTATATCAACATTAATGAAGCCAAAAATGATGAAACATTCTTGAGCATCCTAAGAAACAAAGACTACCAAAAAATTTGTTTTGATTATAAAGCTATCAAGGTTGCTTTATCACGTTATGGAATCATAATCGATGGCTTAAGTTTTGATCTACTTCTTGCTGCTTATCTACTTGATAGTTCAATTAAAAACGATGTCGTTAGCGTGATGCATTTATTCAATATCGACTATAGCGAAGATAATGATGAGGAAGTATCATTATTCTCTAGCGAAAACCCAAATAAGACCGCAAAACTTGCATATTATAGTAAAAAAGTAGCAAAAACCGCTTCTCTTGAGTTAGCTAAAATTAATAACGATAAACTCTATAAAGAGCTTGAACTTCCTTTAGCCTATACCCTTGCGGATATGGAAATTGAAGGTTTCCCAATAGATATAAAAACTCTTACTGCATTTGGTAAAGTGTTTAAAGAAAGGATGGAGGCCTTAGCAAAAGAGATTTACGAACTAGCAGGAGAACAATTTAATATTCAATCCCCTAAACAGCTTGCGGATATCCTTTATAACAAGTTAGGACTAGATGTGAATAAGAAGATGTCGACTTCTTTTGATAACTTAAAATATCTAGTTGATCAACATCCTATTATTGAGAAGATTATTGAATACCGTAAATATGCTAAGTTAGTTTCGACATATATCGATGGACTTAAGAATCACATTCACGAGGATGGAAAATTCCACGCCAAATTTAATCAAGCACAAACCACAACCGGAAGATTATCTAGTTCAGAACCAAATCTACAAAATATTTCGGTACGTGACGAAGAAGGAAAATTAATTCGTAAAGCTTTCTATTATCCAAACCACGAATATGAAATTCTTTCTTTAGATTATTCACAAATTGAATTAAGAGTTTTGGCTTCTTTATCAAACTGCCAAGCCTTAAAAGAAATATTCCAAAATGGAGAAGACATTCATAGCGCTACCGCAAAGAAAATATTTAACCTAAATAAAGAACCAACACCTGCTCAAAGAAGAAAGGCTAAAACAGTTAATTTCGGTATTGTTTACGGTATCAGTGATTGGGGTTTAGCGGAACAACTTGAAGTTCCTGTTTATGAAGCAAAGGAAATCATTAAAAATTTCTATACTTCTTATCCTGAAATCGCTCAGTTCTTTAATGAGATAATCGCTGGGGTTATGAAAAATGGTTATGTCGAAACCCTATTCGGCCGTCGTCGTTATCTAAGAGAAATAAACGATTCAAATTATCAAACTCGAGAATTCGCTAAAAGAGCAGCGATGAACGCTCCTATTCAAGGAACCGCGGCCGACTTAATTAAAGTAGCGATGATTCTTGTGAATAAAGCCCTTAAAGAAGGAAACTACGAGAGCAAAATGGTTCTACAAATTCATGACGAATTGATTTTTAAAATCAAACGCGAAGAAAAAGATGAAATATATAAACTTGTAAAAGACATCATGGAGCACGCTTTAAAACTCAAAGTTCCTTTAGAAGTTGATGGAGGATTTGGTGAAGATTGGTATCAAGCCAAATAAGAAATATGCCAGAATTACCAGAAGTTGAAACAGTTAAAAATGTCTTAAAGCCCATTCTTATTGGTCAAACAATTACTAGAATTGATGTTTTAAGGAAGTCCACCATCGTAGGTAACGTGGATGAGTTTATCTCTACGCTAACCGGGGCAACGTTTTTAGATATCACTCGTATTGGTAAGTTTTTAATCTTCCACTTAAATAAAGAAAAAGTTTTCATTTCGCATTTAAGAATGGAAGGAAAATACTTTGAAGTTTTAGAAAGTGAAGATAATACAAAATACGCTCGTGTTATTTTTCATTTATCAAACAACCACAAAATTTGTTACGACGATTCCCGCTGCTTTGGCATGATGAAACTTAGCAATGAATCTTCATATAAAGAATTAAAAGATATTGCTTCGCTTGGACCGGAAGCATTTGATATTAATGATCCAAAATATTTATATAATAAATATGAAAAGATATCTCGGCCCATTAAAAGCACTCTATTAGATCAAAACATTATGACTGGATTAGGGAATATCTATGCCGATGAAGTCTTGTTTGCATCTAAGATTCATCCTTTAACTCCCGCTAATCTAGTTACTCTAAAAGAATGTGAAGCCATTATTGATAACTCAAAAAAGATATTAGCAAAAGCTATCGAAGAAGGCGGTTCCACTATTAAGAGTTATCATCCGGGCAAAGATATCGATGGCAATTTCCAGGTTCATCTACTCGCTTATGGACGCGCTAGTGAAGAGTGCCATATTTGTCATACACACATGCGCTTTAAAAAAGTCGGTGGAAGAGGTAGCACATATTGCCCTAAATGCCAAATTAAAAAAGGCGCTCCTATTAAAGTTGCTATTTATGGACAAGTGGCCTCTGGCAAGAGCCAAGTATTAGATTGTTTTGTTAAAAACAATATTCCGACATTATCGTGTGATGATATTGTCCATGAACTATACAATAAACAAGAAGTAATAACTAAAATTCAGTCGATGTTTAATATGGAAGCTAATCCATATTTAGACATAAAAGTATTAAGAAATATTGTTAGCAAAGACATTAAAAACAAGAAGAAACTAGAACGCTATATTCACCCACTTGTCAAAAAAGAAGTAAAAACATTTTTAGAACAGAATAAAGATATCCTTGTCGTGGAAGTCCCACTACTTTTTGAAGCTAAGTTCACCGATCTATTTGATTATTATCTTGTCGTTGATACGCCTAACTCTATTCGTTTGTCTCGTTTGGAAAATAGAAATGCTAATATCAGCGGTAAACTTGAAACTATCAACAAGAATCCTTTATTTGAACAATATAAAAAAGAGGCTGATTTTATCGTTATTAACGATAAAGACATCCCTCACTTAAATAAACAAGTTAATGAAATCATTAATATATTGAAAACTCGCTTAAAGTAAATTCGCTCTTACATTTATCTAATAAGATTGATTTGATCGTTTTTGCGTTTCTTTCTCCGGCTTTACTAGTCATATAAGAGATTGCTAAATCATTCATAGAAAAACCGCTATTGATGTAAGTCATAAGATTATGATCTTTTCTATAACTAAGTAATGGAAGTACAATTTCATCACGGACGAGATTGTTTTTATTTTCTTCACCAAATCCATCAATAACTAATATTTTGCAGTTTAGAATCTTTCTAAAGGTGTAGGAGAAAGATTCCTTATCCTTATAATAATCACTAGCCAATTCTTCAAAAGTCTTTTTAGCATTTATAAAACAAATGGGGTAGCAATCCTTTTTAGCGGCATAAATAGAAAGCATCGCCGCTAAATAGGAAGCGCCTGAACCTTCAACGTTTTTTATATAAATCCAATCGCTAGTTTTATTCTTAATAGCGGTAATGAATTTACTCATGATTGCGCGACGCGTATTGTTTTGATTGATATTCGCGGGATTATCATCGAGCCACTCTTCAGGAAAATCTTTAATAATAAATTTGCTAGTTAAAGACATCTTTTTTAAGTATTCAGGACAAGGAGAAATCTTGCTTTCAATCTTTCCGTTTTTAATAATGACATCGGTACATAAACCACTATTGGATTTTGTGCAATTCTCTAGTCCAGGACAGCCAACACAATATTCTCTATCCTTAACAAAATCGTACAAAACCCCGGTATTTTTCTCAATTTCATCATTTTTTAGATTATATTTGATTTTTAAATACTCAACAGCTTTAGAAGAAAAAACCACACTCCTTAATTCATCAAGAGTGTCTTGGTTTAATTCAACATTAACATCAACTTTAATCTTTTCCATATTATGAATTGAGTTCTTTCATGAGTTCATCCCAGCTCATTGATTCTTCATTGTCTTCATTAACCTTTTCGTTAATGTTTTCCTTTTTCTCAGAAGAAGTTTTAACTTTATATAAATAATTCATCGCATCAGTAGCGTTAGTAATTCTTTCTCTAGCTAAGGAGGCCGCAACTTTTTCCACATAAGGGCGAGATAAGATGTTGTTGTTGGTTCTTAAAACATAGTCCACTAAAGCATTAATCACAGAATTAGACATCATGAAGTTTTCAGAAATATCGTTAATTAATTTAATATCCGCTCTTGCGGGTTTATTACCTCCTTGGAGGTAAGAAAGGTAGTCTTTTGGAGAAACAGATTCCATGAGATTAATTTTGCTCCCTAAACGACTTTCACTATCAACTTTGGAATTGTTATTGTTCTTTCTCGTATTAGACAAGCGAGCAAAAACATCTTCGTCTTGGAAGGCCTGTGACAAAGCTTTTAAATCAACACGTTTCCCTTTCGGCATTGAAGGATTATAAAGTTTAGCAACATAGTCTGCTGCTACTTTTTCGTTAATGCCGTTTAATGTGGCTAAACGTTCGATTTCTTTCATCTCTTTAGAAGAGAAGCCTTCATCGGAAATTTGGGAAATATTTTTAATCGCATCCATAAACGTCTCAAAAGAGAATTCGTAAGCGATGTGGCCTTTATTTCTTTCCATCATTCTCTCTTTGTTTTTAAGTGCTAAAGCAAAAACTGGATCAGAGAAATCTGGGTTAAAGGCGTTCCTAAAGGAAGTAGAGATTTCTTCTCCTTGGTTGTCCTCTTTATCAATATGATAAAGGTTCTTAATCTTATTTGTCTCGTTCTCTCCATAATTCTTCATGAGTAATCCATAGAACAAGGCATTATCAAAAAATTCTTTTGGGGTCCTAGGAGCGTATAAATGATAACTATAGAAATTAACATCCTTATCTTTTGTAATAAAAGTTCTTAATAGTCCAAGTCCTTCTAAAGCTTCGCGAGCTTGAACAAAGTCTTTGGCTTTGATTTTCATTTTTTCAAAAAGATCGGCGTGAGAAATAATAGCCATTACTTTTTGATTGTTAGCTTCACTCCATAAAGTGAAATAAATCATACAAGCTATTGCTCCAATAATGGGTTGATATAAATTAACTAAAACATCCCTATCGTAATCGGCGATAAGGGAATCAAGTTTTACTTCTAAAAAATCACGTTCTTTTAACACTATCATATTGTGCTCCTTATTATGCCATGACGAAAATGTATTTTCTAGCAAAATGGAAGAATGAAAAATGTGGAGAAAAATTAACACCAAATGCACAATTTTGTAGCAAATGTGGACACAATATGAGAACATATAATAATGATTCAAAAACTAATCCCCTAGCACTTACTGGTTTTATATGTTCAATTGTAGGATTGATTGTTTTACCATTAATTTTAGGAATTGTAAGTATAGTATTAGGAATAATAGTAAAAAGTCAAGATAATATTAATGCAAAAAGTAGAAAGCAATCAACAGTTGCAATTGTATTAGGTGTAATAGATGCATTATGGTATTTCTTTTGGCAAGGATTTCTTATTGGATATTTTAATATTTTATAAACTACATAGGAGGATGATTTATGTATTGTGGTAAATGTGGAAATAAACTAGAGGAAAATATTAGTTATTGTCCGAAATGTGGAAATAGAATATTAGAAAAGCCGATAAACTATAAAAAATCCAAGTCTAGTATATTTATGATAATTGTAATTATTATAAATGTCATATTACTGTTTTCTAATATCTATTTTTACCTATCTTCTATTGGAACTAAAAAATATAGAATATCACATTTAGATAATAATGAAACAGTAACATTAAGAATAAATGAATTAAAATTAGATCAAGCAATAGAAGATTTGAATAAAAAAAAGCTTACAGTTTTAAATGATATTTTAGTAATATATCAAAAATCTAGAATTAAACAATACTTATTAGTAGGACGTTTTGATTCAAGTTATCAATACTGGACTGGTTATAAAGGATCTGGCTTTTACTATGTTTATTCATTAGATACAAAAACATACAAATTAACTCAAATAGGTTCTTCACCTGTATTATCTGGCAAAGATTATGCAGTAAGTGAAGTGCTAAATAGTGATAAAATATCTGAAGGTACAATAGGTAAATTTACATATAACTATGATAAAAAAACAGTTCAATTAGAATCTAACTATACTGAACCAACTAACACTCCAGCTGAAGTCTATATACTAATAGTTTTAGCTATAATTGTTTTTCTTGGTATTATTTATTTAAGTTATAAAAAGACAAAAAAAGTATCAACAATAATAAGTATTATTGGTATAGTATGTATTTTAGTTCAATTAAAATTTATACTACCAAATATTTCTTTTCATGATTTAGGTTTTAAAAACAGCAAAAACAATAGTATAAATATAAATGGAACTTATACTGATAGGCAAGAAGCAATTGATTCTGAGGAATAT
>CAMYVX010000004.1 GCA_947302535.1 uncultured Caryophanales bacterium | reverse complement strand
CCCAGACTATCTGGGGGTTTTAACTCGCTCATCGTTCGCACGATGGCTCAGACAAGAAAAAACCGAGCTAAGCTCGGTTATACTCGTTTGTTTAATCGTAATTTTCAATTTTGTAGCCACAGCTTTGGCAGATATAATAGGTGCCTTTGTCTTTAATATTATTACTGCCACATCTTGGACAATCATATGGATTGATATAATCTCCAATATCTGAAATAACACTACAAGCACCACCACCATTAATAGCGGTGAGTTGTTCGTCAGTAAGTTCGATTCCTTCAGCTCTGGCTAGCGCCAATAATTCTTCTTGATTCTTACACGCTTTAATTTTTTCAATTTGTTCTTTGGTTAAACCTTTCAATAATTCTTGTTTCATGTTCAAAACAAATCCTTTATCGTTTATTGAAGATTTTTATTGACTGTAATTTTATTACAGTACTTGCATCTATACCATGCGTCTGAGACTTTTTCCATACAGTGGCTGTTAAGACATTCTGGACATTGCATATTGTCAATTTCGTACCATTCTTTTGATTTACCACATCCGCCATTGACAGCTTCTAATTGTTCATCGGTAAGTTCAATGCCTTCAGATTTAGCTAAAGCTAATATTTCGTCTGTGTTTTTACATTTCTCAATTTTAGCGATTTGTTCATTGCTAAGACCTTTTAGTAATTCTTTTTTCACAACTTTTTCTCCTTGAATAAGTGATTTCATTATATCAAATAACTATCACAAAAGTGCCACACAAAAAGTCTCCATTACTAGCGACCTTCTAACTTGTAGTTACACAGACTCACTTATCAAGAATTGCACAAAAGTCTCTATCCGTATTATGTCGTGTTTATAATCATTCGCGAACAAGAAAAGCCACCAGTGAGGTGGCTAATGAATGTTGTTATTTACTCTCTTCATGAGATTCGATTTGTTTGGTTTCACCATTATCATCAATTTCAATGAGGTCTTCATCTAAGACATCATTATTTGGATCAGCAAACTTGGTCTTAACTGATGTTTTTTCAATCACCTTATCACAGATAATTAAGCACTGTGGTAAGACGAAGATAATCATCAATAAGGAGATTAAGCAGCCTCTTGATAAGAGCATACCTAAGTCTGAAACGATGGAAACCTTAGAAACTAACCCAATGATTAATGTTGCTAAGACGAGAATTGAACCAGAGGTCAAGATTGTGGCGATGGATGAGTTCATCGCTAAAGCCATAGAGTCTTTTCTACTATATTTCTTTCTATTTTGAATATAGTTATTAGTTAATAAGATACCATAGTCAATTGTCGCACCCATTTGGACACACATAACCACGATGTAACAGATGAAGAAGATTTCTTTTCCAAACACTGTGGAGATACCCATTGTGAACCAGATAGCACCTTGGATTAATAATGTTAATAATACTGGGGTGAACGCTGATTTGAATGTGACAGCGATGATTAATAAGATAGCGACGAATGAGATGATGTTAACGATGACAACGTCACGGTTGAAGACTTGTTTGATTTGTGAATACACGAATGTTTCCGAAACCAATTTAACATCATCATATGTGCCATATAAGTGATTGCTAATTTCGTTAATTGCTTTGAAGGAGTCTTTGCTAGATGTTGGCATATTGAAGTTGAAGATGACTCTGATGTAGTTATCAGATTCAAAGTTTGCGAATGCTTCATAGCTGGCATCGAATCTAGCTTGCATTTGACCTTGATATTGTTCGTTGGTGTAGTATTTGTTATCGCTTAAGAATTTGAATAAGACACCATTGGTGATATCACCACTTTGATATAGTGCAGCAAGAGTTTGGTCATCAACACCATAGTTCATCTTGGCGTCTTCTTTGGTGATGACTTCATCTTTAACAGGGATTTCCGCATATTTAGCGTTAATCACCCCTTGCATACCTTGTCCATATTGAGCAGGGATATTGTTAAGAGAAGAAGCTTGAACCACTAAATAGTTAGGAACTGTTTCTTTACCTTGTAATAAGGCAGAAGCGGTATCTTCAGTGATGAATGGGTATTGAGCCATTAATTGTTCTTTATTGAATTCAATAACAATCTTCTTATAGGTTGCATATTTTTGTTGATTTGCAGGATCTGTTGTATCAACTTGACCAGCTTCATAAGCATCACAATATGCTTTCATACCACCGACAACGGTTTCATTGACTGAACCATCAGCGTTAAATACACCATTGGTCTTCAAATCTTCATAAGAAGAATTGATGTTGTTTTGAATATTGGTGAATGCTGCAACAGCATAATTATTATCATGGACGAACTTTAAGACATCATATGTTGTCGCTTTTTCCACTGACATTGTGGAGTAGATGTTTTCAACGATTGTGGCGTTGATATTGTTCGCAGCAGCGAATTGTTCTTTGGTTAATTCCACATAATAGGCTGAAGCAACTTTATCCATTAAGGCTTGAGATTGTTCGGTAATCTTTTTCGCACCTTCATTCTCTTTAGCGAATGCAACGACGTTATAAACGTTTGCTCTTAAGTTATTTTCACTATCGAGATAGGCTAATCCACTGGCTTGGAGATATTGATATAACACTGTAACGCCTCTGACGTTTGCGTTATACATATCCGCATCGAGATATAATCCAGCGAATTGTTCAGCGGTTAAATCATTATATACACCGTATGTGCTATAACCTTGAACGGAGTTAATCACCTTTTCACCATTGTATTCATAGTTCTTTAAGTAGTTGATGATTTCCTCTTCTTCCACTTTGATTTCGGATTTTTGTCTATCCTTCTTTTCAATTAAGACGACTAAGGTATTTTGTGTACCGAATTCATCTGTAATCTTTTTATCATCAACGTTAATCGTGGAATTCGCATCCGTTGATGCTTGAAGGGTGAAGCTATAAGTTGAGGTGAAATTGAACACCGCAGCTACACCGAATAAGGCGACCGCTAAAAGAGGAACAACGATTCTTGTTTTCTTTTGGAAGGAAGCCATTGAATGGACTTTCTTACCTTGTTGTTTTCTCTTTAAGTGATGGGCTTTGATTTTGCCAATAATGATACGATCGATTGGTTTTTGCGAGGTTTTTGCGAGTAATTTATCAAATGTAAGTAATAATGCAGGCATGAATAAGAACACGCATAATAAGCTGAGTAAAATACCTTTTGCGAGAACTAGACCAACGTCAAATCCGATGGAGAAGCTCATGAACATCAAGGCCACTAAACCAGCGATTGTGGTAATGGATGATGAGGATACAGGAGCGAACGCTCTTCTTAAAGCGGCTTTCATCGCTTCTTTATTGTCATCGTAATGTTCTTTTTCTTCTTTATACGTATGAAGGAGAATAATCGCATAGTCCATGGATAACGCTAATTGCATAACCGCGGCAATGCTCTTCGTGATGAATGACATGGAATTACCGATATATGGAATTGCGTTCAATAGGATGTTTGTACCGAGGTTGATGAGAATCGCACCACCAGCGACAAATAAGAAGATAAGTGGTTCAACATATGAAGATGATGTGAGTAATAAAATACCCAAAACCACCACTACAACAATTGTTAGAATAATCGTCATATCTCTAGCGAGTGCCTTAGTTAAGAATTCAGATTCAACTGAACCACCATTTAATGAGATTGTGTAATCTTTTAATTCCGCTCTAATCCTATCTAGTGTTTTATATGTCGCTTTATCGTAGTTACTTGTGGTTAAGAACACTTTGTATAAAGCGTCACCTGTCACAGGATTGTAATAATCAGAATCTGCTTCACTGGAAGCGAAGACAACAGAAGCAACACCTTCGACACTTTCAATCTTGTCTTTGGCTTCTTCTGCTTCTTGATAGGTGAGGTGGGTCACTAATACTTGACATTGACCGACACTTCCGAATTCATCTTCCATGACAGTTAACGCCACTGTGGATGATGAACCCTTGTCTAGATATTGCATTAAGTTATAGTTGATATTCACGTGTTGCATGAGAATGCAAGATGAACCAACTAAGATAGCGAATAAGCCTAAGAGCCAATATCTAAACCTTACAATGAATGAACAAATTTTTTTCATGTAATTTGGTCCTCCTAAAACTAATACTGCAATAGACTTAACAATACACTTGTATTATTTTCTATTGATTCGTAAATCATTTTAGTATAAAACATTAATTAATCAAGCAATTCAAAAAACATAGGGTATATAAATACCCGTAATTGTAGAGTTATTAATACAAAAGATTGGAAGTGTATCAATTATGCAGTACAAAGAAGACTTAAGAATTCAAAAGACTAGAAAGGTATTAAGAGAATCAATTCTCGCATTATTAAAGGATCGTCCATTAGAGAAGATTACAGTTAAAGATATATGCGAGCACGCGCTGATTAATAGGATGACATTCTATAAGTATTATGAAGATAAGTATCTCCTATTAGATGATGCGATTAACGAAATCAAAGATAGCATCATGAATCAGGTTCCAAAGAAACAAACAACATCAATCGATGATATTGCTGAATACCTCATCAGTATATTGGGTAAGGTTATCGAATATATTGAAACAAATATTGAATATATCCGTTCACTAGAAAAGAACTACAGTTTTGAACTCATCAACATCATAACCAGAGTCTGTGAAGATGGTATCAGTGAACTATTAGTGGAAATCGATAAGATTAGACCATTTAAGTATTCAATCCCAGTCACCGCATCATTCATCTATGGTGGTTTTGTCTCTGCATTAACATATTTAATCCATCACAAAAATCAATCCTATAAAGCCGAGATTAAACAGCTTATGGCGGACTTAAAGACCAACCTCTTTAAGATTGATTTTCTCTACAAAGAGTAATAAAAACCCCCCTAAATCATTGTACCGAAACGGTCCAATAAACGGGGGGATTTTCTGTAGTTACACAAACTCATCCATCTTGTTTTGCACAAAAGTCTCTATCCGTATTATGTCGTGTTTAAATTCATTCGCGAACAAGAAAAAACCGAGATATTTCACTCGACCAATTCTTTTACTTTGATTATGTTATTTTTGAAAAAGTGTAAATGTAGAAATGTTTAAGGGTGACTTTATAGTTCTTTTTTCCAATAGAAGGAGTAATGGTTTTTCTTTCTAAAACCTATCCTTTGGTAGAATTCTTGTCCAGAATTAACTATTGCTCTTTTTGCACCTAATTCTCTAGCGTGATTAATCGCGGTGTAGACCGCAGCCTTTCCTAAGCCCATCTTTCGACATTCAGGAATGACACAAACTGGTTCTACATAAGCGTAATCAGTTCTTGGGTCATACCAAGTTGAGGCGCTAGCCACCAGTTCACCTTGTTTATTTCTAATAACAATACACAGATATGGATTAAAATGAGGTCTAGATCCTGTTGGCTCTTTATGTTGTTTTAGAAATTCTTCTTTATCATTTCCGTGATCAAAACCCTGATAAAATAACCATTCTATTTCTTTAGCGTTTTTTTCAGCATCAAACGTTTCAACACTAAATCCTTCAGGCAAGGAAATAGCAAATTCCTTATCAAGATTAATTTCACAATCTATTTCTTCTACTTCAACTTTACTAAAGCCTTGTTTAATCGCTTCATTAATTTCATCTATATTTTCATCGCGGAAAGATATGCCTAAGCCTTGATCATCTTTTAAATTATCAAAAGCGTATTTTAATACTTCTGGATATAAGCTTTGATATTTATTTAGTACACCAACGAACGCTTCACCAAAAAACATATCGATTAAAGCCGCACCCACAAGATGATTATCATCAAACCATAGACCCATATAATGTAGTAGTTCTTTTTGGGTTAAAGGGTGCTCATACATCCATTCAAATCGCGCCCAATTCCAATTGTTGTGATAATTATTCTCTTTGTTAATTTCAATCAAAAAATCACAAACTTGTTGATAATAACAATGTTGAAAATTTACAAATCTAATCATTTTGCTTTCAATAGTAATTATACATTGTTTCGAACAATGAAAAAGACCTCACGAGGAGGTCGGCGAGTTTGAGACACAAGAAAAGACCTCACACGGAGGCCTCATCTATGTTGGATAAGTCGTTTTGTGCAAAACCGAATAAACGAGTTTGGCCGACGACAGTTCATATTTATGGTGGATCTGAAGCGCTACGATAATAACATGCTACCTCTTATATTTTCGGGACAGGAGAACTCAATGTCCTGTTTTTAATTGAGCTAGTGTATTATTCTGGCTTCTACACCATATATAAGTTACAATAAAATTTTAAAATATTAGGGTTTTGCGGCGAAAATGCTATTATTTATGCAGTTTTTGTCACTTATCATCGCTTTTCAAATCATTATACAAAAACGGGACAATTGACTTTGCTTGCCGGTATCATAGAGGTTTATTCTTTAATCCATTGCTAATCATTTTATTTTTCTTTCTTGCATAATGCCACCTCTTTTGCTTTTGATAAGTGGTCGATTATTGTTTTGTAAACTACGCAATATGAAGTGAAAGGCTGGGGCGAACACTGCGACCATTGTAACAGATGTCGTTGGTGCGGAGACTACCATCGCCATAGACAATCCACGCATAGTAGGGGCCGTAGCTGTAAGGAGAACGGGTACAATATTCGCCATTATATTGATAAGAGCCACTGTAATAGCTTGAGCCTCTTGCTCTTGCCCAGTCAGTAGTTCTGCAGTATCTAGAACTGGTTGAACTGGTTGATGTTGAGAATCCGTATGAGCTATTAAGATAGTCTTTATAACTAGGTAAGAATACCTTGTCATTTGTATTCTCACAGGCATATTGATTACTTGAACTATCTGTAGTGGAAGCACTGTTATCGACGTTTGTTGTTTGGATATAACTATTGTCTAGAGCAAATGCAGAATTATAAAAGTCATCATTTAACCAGCTTCTTATTTCCGAATACTTGTAATTATTTGCATAATGGCCATCTTTAGTGCCATCATAAGATTCGTTATATCTATGTGAATCTATTAATAAAGATGAGAGGATAGAATACTCTGTGTTATTGTTGCTTAAAACATTCCAAACGATAGGCTCACATTTAAACCAATAAGTTGTACCACTTACAATTGTTTCACCATTATCAAACTTATAATTCGAAAAATATGGATGGGCGCTTGTTTTTGCATAGTATTCATCTTCGTATAAGTACCATCCATTCGTTTCAGGAGTGGTTAAACCATTAAGTGTGGATATCAATGAAGGATCATCAATATTTGTTTGAGGGTATAAACCATATGTGATTGTTTTTCCATCATTAGAAATAATTGGTGTTACACCATGGGCTATATTCCATTCTTCTTCTTGCGTTATAAATCTAGCTTCAAGAGAATAATTGTTGGTTGGCATAACAAATGTGTAAGGATTATCTATACTAACTAATTGATTATTACTATCAAACCAGCCCTTAAATGTTCCGGAAAGATAGTTCATTGTAACAGTGACATTTCTGCCTGCAACATATTGTCCGCTACCAGTGACAGCGCCTTTTGTTTCATCACTAGATATCACTGTTAACGTATATCCTTGGGTAAATGCTGCCCAGAGTGTAACATCATTATTTGGCATGATAAATGTATAAGAAAAATCATAGGAAACTGGGTTTAAATCTTCATCATACCAGTAGTCGAGAGCGTATCCAGTATCCGCGTTCGCAGTTATAGTTACTTCTAACCCTTCCCCCCATTCATTTGGATAAGAAACGGTTCCTTTAGATTCGTCTTCGCTATAAATATAGAGGCTATGGTTTTGGACAAATCTAGCTTGATAATCTAATGAGTTATCAGGCATATCAAATACATATGTTGTTTTTTGAGATAATAATGTTTCTCCATCATACCAACCAAAGAATGAATAATGTTCGTTAGGAGTGGCCACTAAAGATACTTCTTGTCCATAAGTATAAGAGCCACTGCCGCTGACAGAGCCCATAGAATCATCATTAATGCTTAAACTAACTGAATATGGAGTCCATGCAAATTTAGCTGTATATGTTAAATCTTCATAAGGCATATTGAATGTATAGGATGTTAAAGAAGAGATTAGATTATCACCACTATTGTACCAGCCTAGGAAAGATACACCGGTATTAGGAGTGGCGGTAATAGTCACACTACTACCATATGTTTTAGTTCCCGCTCCAGTAATACTACCTAGCTCACTATTAGCGTTCACAAGAGTTAATTCATAGGAATTTGTACTAAATTTAGCGGTATATGTCTTGTTTGTATAAGGCATTGTGAAATTATATGGGTTGCTGTTAGAAACAAGATTATTTCCTTCGTACCAGCCATTGAATGAATAACCTGGTTTTGGTGTGGCTTCAATAGTAACTGGGGTTAGATAATCATATTGTCCTGTGGAATCAGAAACAGTCCCTTTTGTTGACGATTCAGATTGAACCACTAAGTTATATGTTTGATATGTAAATCTAGCAACATAAGTTACATCATCATTTTCAATAGTGAATGTATATGATGATTGAGAGGAAATTAGAGTCTCTCCATCATACCAGCCAACAAATCTATAGCCTTGATCTGGAGTGGCCACAATTGTGGTTTGTGTTCCTTGAATCTTAACTCCTCCACCAGAAACAGTGCCCATTGTTGGGTTCTCACTACTGATAGATAAGGTTGGATAATTATTCAAACAAGATAAGACGATATCGATTGAAGAAATATTAAAGTTAGCGCCACTATTATTAACTACTTTAAAATAGTTTGGCTTATATCCATCAAAACTATATGTCGTACCACCTGTAGTAGATGAGACAAATGATTGAGAATGATCAAAACTTTTATCATAGGAATAGAGAATATCATAATCGGCATTGTTGGTTTTGAAATTCAACGTGATACTTTCAATTCCGTGAATTGGATCGGTGTTATAAAAATAACCACCACTACCTAAAACGTGCCATGTAGTGGTCACACCTTTAATCTGGTAATAAGAGAAGTTAACATCATTATCTAATTCTGTTTTAATTGTGGCCTCACCATCATAAGCGGTGTTGCCTGTATATGAGTGAAATTTATTTTTCGAGGAATTAAAAGAGATACCATATGTTGTATTACCCGCGTAAGAAAAATCAATAGAAAAATTTGTATTAATAATCAATGAGAGAGTTGAACAAGCTAGCAGAACTGATCCAATTATACTAATACCTAAAATACATTTTTTGTTTTTCATGTTTTATTTAACCTCCAAAACTATATATGCAAAATCAGAAGAATTATTAGTTATAGTGGATTTTGGAGTCCAATTAAAAACCCCCTTCGTTTTTAAACCAGAAAGATTTAATTGTGGTAAATGTAATTTATTATAACTACTAGGGGTCGTTAAAATCTTATTTGGGATTGTTGCACCATCATTAATCGCAAATTTCTTCCAAACGCCACTTCCTTTAGTGAAAGAATTATTCCTGTAATTTGAATCGTTCGTTAAAAAAATAGCATAAGCTTCATCAATGGTAATATTGTTTACATAAAATCTTTTCTTTGAGATAACATTAACTAGTCTTTCAACATCTCTCAGAAAAGAATAAGCACCTAAATAATAAGCGCCTTGTGCCATTGTTAGCACAGGGCCATTAGAAGTCAAGTAAATATGTGCTTTGTTAGGTGTTTTATATTTTAATTCAATTGCTACATGCATTCCATTTTTTAAACAAGCAATCAAATCTGTATATTGTTTATCCTTTTTTGATATTGATTTTAAATTTTTACTAACAATAGACCAAGGTTTTGAAAAAGAAGGAACCTCAAATAGAACATCTTTTACAGTTGAATTTGATTTCAATTCTTGAGCAAGATAAAACTGAAATTCTAATTCGTTTGTAAAAACAATTCCTAAATTGATGATATTTGAAAGTATATTTTCTAATAGCGTTTTCATAACAACTTTTTTCATGGTGTTTTGCTTGAAAAGACAAAACAGCATGATTTATAGGCTTCCCTTATATTTTTATAGTCAAATTATAAGAAGAAGAAGAGGAAGCAAGCAGTCACGACGCAATACTGCTAATTGTTACTATGTAACAAGCTTATTTTTGCTAACATTCAATAAATACAAAGTTTTTATTGCTATTGCTTTATTCCCAAAGTACTCTATATGTACAAACATTAGGAACAATCGCTGCACTATATTGTTTAATTGCCTAAATATATCGTTCCCCCCAATCACAACTCTTTCTTAAGGAACGATATATAGGAAGGTGATTTTTTATATGTCTAGATACAGAAAGTATAATGGCCACGACAAGTATCATTTTCGTTTTTATAGAAGAAATGGCCATCATCCATTTATCGTCGTTTTAGTAGAAACAAGAAGCGAGAATTCAAAAACAAAATTAAATGGTTACATGATTACACATGATATTAAGAAAATGTTAGATTATCCAAAATCATATTGTAGTTGTACAAACTCATCCATTCAGTTTTGTCTAAAAGTCACTATCCGTATTATGTCGTGATTCAATCCATTCGCGAACAAGAAAACACTGATGATCGCACGGGGTACTGAATGCTATTTTAGTTAACTATGTTAAAGGCAAGAAAAAAAGCCAGCCCTGAAGTAGCAAGTAGGCCAGCTTTAGATATGCGCTTTGGTAAAATGAACTTAAAATATGTGAGATGGAGTTTATAATGAGGCGTGAGGCTACTTCGATTGCTCACATCAATACTATACGTTATATAGACAGCTCTTTTTGTCACACCATGAGAGACATTTGAAAAACAAGCCATCTGGGACATAGAAATCAGGCAAGCAAGTAAATGCTTTATATTTATATAAACGTTCCTTAGAACTCGAATATGGCTAGCTCATGCTGGGAAAGCGCATCGTTCGCAAGAGGTCGGGAGTTCGAGCCTGGTCTGAGACACAAGAAAAGACCTCACACGGAGGCCTCATCTATGTTGGATAAGTCGTTTTGTGTAAAACCGAATAAACGAGTTTGACCAACGACATGATTTACTTATGTGGCAAGGTACGACAATATTAATACAATTTAAATATAATCGTTTAATAATGAAACCACCTGCTTGTAATCGTTTAATAATAATATCTAATCGATAAATAGGAATTTGACTACATCTTCGTAATCGTTTTTATCTCAATTATCATATCATTTATTACATCTGATATACTCTCTCTGAACATTCCTGCAAATAATCTGTTCAGATTTTCGTCAAAGCGATTAGGCAAAATCTTGCATTCCTCAGAACAAATACTTTGCATTCTCTTCTCCCCAGGGTGTGTCATCTCATTCAGTGCAAAAATAATATCGAAATAACTTGCGAGGAATTCAGCAACCCTATGATTGACGCTTACAAGGTCCCCTCTATTCTCTGCCTTTTTTATCTGCATATCAAATGACGGTAACATACCACTAAGAAGCTTTAGATTATTGGATATGATCTTCTCCTTTAGCTTCTTTGGATATGGAATCCGATATTTTTCCTGTAGAGCGCTCAGTTTTCCATTTTTATCTATTACAATTTTAGCGGTAATGAGATTATGCCACATACAAGTGGTATAGCCATTACATGGCACACAGTCTATTACAACAGAGGAAACCATGTCTTCAAAATCCTGCATATTTCTGTAAATGATGTCCATATCAATTCCATCATTTAAGGTAACATCATCTTCAAGTTCCCAAAAGGAATTCCCGATTTCCATATATCTGCAGTATTTTTCCAGAATATTTCTTCGCACATTTTCATCAATACTGCTTGTTATGTACACATACACATCGTAATCTGATTTTTCATCATTTCTACCAGTCGCTCTTGACCCACCAAGAGCAATCGCTTCTACTTGCGAAAGGCTTCCAAGTTCTTCAAACAATTCATTAACGTCAATTTTCATCGTTGTTTCTCCTTTACAAATTCTAATTTATTTGTTTGTTTCACTTAAATTAATTGTACTCAAACTCAAAATCACCATCTACACATTTACCTGTCGATTCAAGAATAATGTAGATTGTTTTTTCATTATCATATTTATTATGAAGTGTAATCGTTTCGTCGTAGGATTCTCCACCCTTAACTACAAATAATAATTCTTTTTCACCATCAACTCCGATATAAACACTCATTTCACCTTCAGCTAGACTTGCTTCATAATCAAGTGTATACTCAGCCATATTATCTCTTCTTAATTTGAAATTATACGTTCCATTAAATGTATCAAATTTCATACTTGCTTCATCACCTTGACAAGAAGTAATCAAAATGGTTGCAGAATAATTCTTAACATATCCCCCACAACTACATAGCATACCTAGTGTAAGCATCGTTAACAATGTTAAAGCAAAGAAAAAGCCAGCCCTGAAGTAGCAAGTAGGCCAGCTTTAGATATGCGCTTTGGTAAAATGAACTTAAAATATGTGAGATGGAGTTTATAATGAGGCGTGAGGCTACTTCGATTGCTCACATCAATACTATACGTTATATAGACAGCTCTTTTTGTCACACCATGAGAGACATTTGAAAAACAAGCCATCTGGGACATAGAAATCAGGCAAGCAAGTAAATGCTTTATATTTATATAAACGTTCCTTAGAACTCGAATATGGCTAGCTCATGCTGGGAAAGCGCATCGTTCGCAAGAGGTCGGGAGTTCGAGCCTGGTCTGAGACACAAGAAAAGACCTCACACGGAGGCCTCATCTATGTTGGATAAGTCGTTTTGTGCAAAACCGAATAAACGAGTTTGGCCGACGACACATATATTCAGATGAATAGTAATCCAAACCCTAAAGATGACAGCCCCGCTTATCTTTGCGTCGTTAGGATTGAAAACATTCCCCAAAAGTATTTCTCCAAGCCATTTCTCAATTGGCATTTATCAAAAGAAGACGAGGAGTTAATTGACGTTCTTGAAAAGAAAAAATCTTCCAAATAGGAAGATGATTTCGCATCAAGCCGCTTGCCCCAACAAGCTAGCGAATAATCTCTATGACTCAAATGCTTTCGTATAGTTACATAAATGGGGGCTATACTTACCAAGGATGGATTATCATCCTTCTTGTGTTTTGAAATCTTTCCCGTAGATTGACTTCTTATCTATGTTTACCAGCAAAGCTGGTAGCGGGTATTTCTGGTGGATCTGACCGGGATCGAACCGGCTGCCTCATCGTTGCGAACGATGCGCTCTCCCAGGTGAGCTACAGACCCAGCGCATATAATCTTAAGATATTTGAACAAAAATATCTACAATATTTATTACGCTTCAGCAAGTTGCTTGCTAATCATTGATATCATCAGAAAGATTGTCTTCTAGCATAGGGGAGGAAGAAGAGATACTTTCAAATTTTGAGGAAATCTTCTCTACGCGAGTATTAAGTTTTTCACGAGTTCTACCAGCGAGCGCTAATTGGCTAGAGAATTGTTCCCACTCACGTCCAAACATTTCAAAGTCTTTTCCTAAACGACTAAGATGTTTAGATATCTCTCTTACATTCTTTGCTCTTTCAACTTCAATCTTCACCATGTTAATAGTCAATAGAATAGCGGGCAATGTGCTAGGAGAGGTGAGAATGACTCTTCTTTCTCGGGCATAGTCAACAACATCTTCTAACTCATGATGAATGAAGGCAAAAACACCATCATTAGGAATAAACATTAATGCTTCAGGAGCGGTCTTACCTTCCACAATATATTTGTCTTTTATCGTAGTAATATGCTTTTTTACGGCATTTCCGAACTCTTTTTTTAAGTTTTCTCTTTCTTCACTACTATCAGCGTCGAGTAAACGAGAGTAATCTTGGAATGGGAATTTAGAGTCAATACAGATCATTTTATTTGGTTCAGGCATAAACACCACTGCGTCCGCGCGGACATCATTTCCATCTTTGACTCTTTTCATCGTATATTGTTCTTCATAGCAACCAATCGTGTCGCCAAAGACATTGTGAAGCACCATGCTTAACTGATATTCTCCATATTGTCCACGGCTTTGGTTACCTTCAAGAACAGTCTTTAAGGAAACAACATCCTTAGAGAGATTTTCAATATTCTTTTGCGCGTCATCAATAGCCTGGAGTCTTTCTCTAACTTGGGCAATGGTTTCTGTTGTCCCTTTAAAGCCTTCAGCGAGTTTATTATCGACCTTTTCATTCATCTCTTTTAACTTGTCGTTAATTTGACGATTTAAAGATTCAAACTTCATTTCAAAAGACTCATTGATATTTCTTTGAAATCTTTCAAGCTTCTCATTTTGGTTTTCACTAGTCTTTAATGATTGTTCATTAACTTTATTCATCTCTTTAGAAACAGCAAGTTCAATATCGCTTTTCATTTGGTTAGATAGAAGCTCTATCTGCTTTTGAATCGCCCCAAGTTCTTTTAAATCAACACTAGAAGGAGTGACTTCAACACTCTTCTTGTTGTTCTTAAGAAGTAAAACAAAAATAACGATTAAGCCTATAAGAATTAAGATAGAAAGAACGATGATGATAATTTCCATAAAGACCTCCAAAATGCTTGTTAACATTATAGCAATCTTAAGGCTCTCTTTTTATCTTTTTTGAAAACTTTTTCACTGTATAAATTTTATATATTTCAATGTATGTTGTTTCGTTTATATAGAGACATTGATAATGAAGGTTATTTTGTTTAATGAATTATGACAAATAAGAGAGTTTACTAATGTAAAATTATTCTTCTTTCTATATAATATTGACACTATGGAGAGGACAATTATTGTTATTGATTTAAAAGCTTTCTATTCCTTTGTGGAATGTCTTGACCGTGGTCTAGACCCTTGGACTACTCCTTTAGTGGTCGCGGATAAAGAAAGAGGAAAAAACACGATTGTTTTGTCCGTCTCTCCATTTTTAAAATCTAAAGGCATTCCTTCTAGATTAAGAGTAAAGGAACTACCTCCTGGATATGACTATATTTATGCAACACCGAGGATGGAGAGGTATATAGAAAGATCGTGTGAAGTCATTAATGTCTTTTTAGAATTTGTCTCTGAAGAAGATATTCATGTCTACTCAATCGACGAAGCATTCTTAGATATCACTACTTATCTTTCCTATTACAAAAAAGACGCGCTCGCACTCACAAAAACAATATTAGCAAGAATTAAAGAAAAGACAGGCCTATTTGCTACAGCCGGAATTGGAGACAATATGTTCTTAGCAAAAGTGGCTCTAGATATATACGCTAAAAAAGATAAAGAAGGGATCGGTATCCTTCATAAGGATGAGATAAAAACTAAACTCTGGCCCATCACTCCTTTAAACAAAGTTTGGGGTATAGGTGAACGAAGCGAAAGAAAGCTTAACCAATTAGGTCTATTCACCGTGGGTGATATCGCTAATTCTGAAAAAGATTATCTCATTATGAAATTTGGTATCATGGGTGAACAGTTATATGAACACGCTAATGGAAACGATGAATCAGACATGCATGAAGAATATGAACCAGCTGAAAAAAGTTTATCCATCGGACAAGTCCTCTTCAAAGACTATAACAAAAAGAATATTCCACTTATCATTCGTGAGATGTGTGATGACTTAACTTTCCGTCTTAGAAACGAGAATAAAACCGCTGGGGTAGTATCATTAACTATTCAATATTCCGGCAATTCTGGGGGATTTTCTTCACAAATGTCGCTTCTTTCACAAACAAGTGACCAAGATGTACTTTATAAAGCATTAATGGAAATATTTAAAAAACATATACAAGATAAACCTATTAGAGGGGTACATTTAGGCTTTTCTCACTTAAGTAAAGCCCACTATCAACAGCTCAATGTCTTTGAAGATTTAAAAGATCAAATTGATAATTACAATCTGCAACTAGCTATTGATAAAGCTAAGAAGATTTATGGTAACAATATATTATTAAGAGCTAGCGCCTTAACGGAGAATAGCACGATTAAAGAAAGACATGGACAAATAGGAGGGCACAAAAGATGAGTGACCGCGGAATTAAAAAATGGAATGCTTATAAGTCACTTGTCGAACAGCAGGACTCCTTAAGCAAAACCGCTAATAAGAAGAATGTAGAAACTAAACCTCTTATCTCAAACGAAAGAGCGGAAGAGATTAATGAAATATTGAGCAATTATAAAGGTGAAGAAGTGAATATCAAATATTTCCGTAATAACCGTAAAAACGAAATAAATACATATATCAAAAAAGTCGACGCCTTTAATCATCAACTTTTAACTATTGATTCTTTGACTATCAAATTCTCAGAAATATATGATTTAAAAATCATATAGCCCAAGTGCCATCTTTAAATATTTGTATTTCTTGGCCTTGTTCAGTAACACCAATAATTGATAAATCACGTGTTCCAATCATAAAGTCAACATGTATCATTGAGGAATTTAGTCCTGCTGCTTTTAGTTCATCTTGACTCATCTTATCTCCACCCGGAACAAGCTCCACAAAGCCTCTACCTAAAGCCACATGGCAAACAGCATTTTCATCAAATAGAGTATTATAGAAAAGAATGCCAGTTTTATTAATTGGTGATTCAAAAGGAACAAGAGCAACCTCTCCTAACATTGAGGCCCCTTCATCCATATGGACCATCTCTTCTAAAAGTTTTTGGTTCTTCTTAGCGGTTACTTCTTTGACCTTTCCGTTTTCAAAAGTAATAGTGAAATCTTCAATTAGTTCCCCGTTATAAGAAAGGGGTAAAGAGGCAACAAGTTTACCTTCACACTTTCCGCAAATTGGGCTGGTAAATACTTCTTCAGTTGGAATATTAGGATTATATACTCCCTTATTAGGCGCCACTTCAACACCCGCTCCCCAAAGTCTATTTGGATCAAGTTCAACAAAGAAGTCTGTACCATTATTTTCTTTATATTTTAGTGATTTTAAGCGCATTTTAATGAGTTTTTCGCGTTTTTCAATGAGAATTTTGTTATGTTCTTCCCAATTGCTTATCGTTTTATTGGGCTCCACTCTTGATGTTAATAGAATAGATTCCCACAACTTTTCTATTGCTTCATTTTCATTTAAAGAAGGGAAGACTTTCTTCGCCCAAGCCTTACCTGGAACAGCGGCGATACACCATTTATATTTGCCGTCCATCATATCGTAATACTTCTTGAGTTTTGGATATGACTTTTGTCTTGCCTTACTTAATTTATTTTGATTAACGCCTTTTAAAGCATCTGGGTCTTCGGAGATGATATGAATCATTGTTGGTAACTTCTTTAACATGTATTTATATCTAGCTAAAGCCATGGAGTCGACACTTCCTAAAGTGTCCACACTTTGATATTTATAATGGAGTTTACTAATTTGGTCACTACTCCATCTTACCAATACTTCTTTAGCGCCTGCTTTATAACATTCTTCAGTTAATGTGGTGATAAAGTCTGGTTGATCTAATTGAGCATTAATCCACACTATTTCTCCTTTTTGAACATGAGCACCAATGTTAACAATTAGTTTTGCGTATTCATTTAATAATTCTTGGTTCATATATGCACCTCCATATGCCCATATATTGTAACAACTTTGTTACATCTTATAGAATTATCATTTTTTAAAGATTATAATCTTAAACATGAAAAACTTATTTTTAAAACATAAATGGTTATTCTTAATTCTCGGAGCGGCTTTGATGGCTTTAGGAGGATTGGCTATTTGGTTTGTTTTAACCAAAAATGAAAATCATAAGATTACTTATGCTCTTTGCATTCTATTAGCCGTTTATTTCTTCTTATTCGCCACCATCCTTCTTTTATCCGGAATCGTTAATGTTTTTAAAAGTAAAACAGCAGGAGCTGCTGGAGCCTTCATCAGCGCAGGTTCATCCATTGGTTTAGGTATTACCTTATGTTTTGAAGAAGTCTCTACATGGCTTGAAAGCATTGTTTTATATTTAGTCCCATATACCTTAATTGGTATTGGTGGTGCTTGCTTGATTCTTACTTTGTGTCTCCTTTTGGGAGAAGAAACAAGGCAAAACTATAAAGCCTGGATTGTTTATCTTGTCTTTGGGGCTATTACATTAACATTAGGTGTCATCTTAGTTAATAATAAGAGCGATACCTTAAAATGGATTTATGGTTCAGTCGCTGCGGTTATTGCACTAGTTGGTTTAGTCTTCTTTGTTTATGGATTATTCTATGGATTTAGAAAGCCAAAAGATAATGAACCAATAGAGGCTATAGAAGAACCTAAGGAAATCACAAAAAAGAAAAGATCCAAATAAAATGGATCTTTTTTTATAAATAAAAAATCGCCGAAGCGAATTTTATTGTAACTCAATGATGAGTGTCACTAAGAAGAAGATAGCGACGGCGATTAATGTGAGAATAGAAACAACTTTCTCCGCACCTCTTTCTTTTGTTTTCACAAAGACGTTAAGGCCACCACCTGTAATCGCACCAGAAGCACCTTCGGATTTACCACCTTGCAATAAACAAAGAATGATAATACCAATTGAGATAGAGATTAAAATCCAATCATACCATTGCATAAGGTCTACTTCCTTTCTTCTTTAATGCGTTATTAATCATATAGAAAAGTGTTTGATAAATCAAATGTTTTATATTACAAACTCGCTTTTAATTCCAAAATAATATCTCTTAATTCCGCGGCATGCTCAAATTCAAAATCATGAGCGGCTTGCTTCATTTGTTTTTCAAGTTCTTTAATCTTCGCGTTAATTTCTTGACGTGAACCTTTCTTAATTAAAGTGTTCATTTCTTCGAAATCATCATTATCACTAATGTGAATTGGAGCGCGTATTTCTTTATAAACAGTTCGAGGAATAATTCCATTTAAGGAATTATATTCAGCTTGAATTTGTCTTCTTCTTTGAGTTTCATTAATAGCCTCTTTCATAGAATCAGTTATTGTATCCGCATACATAATAACTAAACCATGTTCATTTCTTGCAGCTCTTCCAACTATCTGAATTAAAGATCTTGTGCTTCTTAAGAATCCTTCTTTATCCGCATCTAAAATACAGATTAAAGAAACTTCAGGTATATCTAGACCTTCTCTTAATAAGTTGATACCGACAAGGACATCATATTTGCCTTTTCTTAATTGATAGATGACTTCACTTCTCTCAAGCGTCTTAGTTTCATGATGGAGATAAACAACCTTAATTCCTCTTTCTTTAAGATAGTTAGTTAAATCTTCCGCCATACGAACAGTCAAAGTCACAATCATTGTTCTTTCATTGTTCTTATTTCTTTTTTGAATTTCGCTAATCAAATCATTGATTTGACCCAATGTTGGTCTTACTTCAATCCTTGGATCTAATAAACCAGTTGGACGAATGATTTGTTCCACTACTTCATGATGAGCTTTATCTAATTCATAATCTCCAGGAGTGGCACTTGTACATATGGTTTGAGGCATTAATGATTCAAATTCTTCAAAATTAAGTGGTCTATTATCTAAAGCAGAAGGTAGTCTAAAACCATAATCTACTAGATTTGTCTTTCTCGCTCTATCTCCGTTATACATACCTCTAACTTGTGGTAAGGAAACATGAGATTCATCAACAAAAAGCAGGAAGTCTTTTGGAAAATAATCTAATAAACAGAATGGCCTTTGCCCGGGAAGACGTTTATCGATATGACGTGAATAGTTTTCAATACCAGGGCACATACCAAATTCTTCCATATTTTCAACATCTTGATTAGTTCTCATTTCTAATCTTTCGGCCTCTAATAATTTGCCTTGTTCTTTAAAGAACACTAATCTCTCTTTTAGTTCTTCTTTAATACCAACGCAAGCTTCTTTAATTCTTTCTCTAGTAGAAGCATGATCATAAGCAGGGAATATAGGATAAGTACGATAGCTATGAAGGATTTGGCCACTTAATAAATCAACTTCCATAATCTTTTCCACTTCGTCTCCAAAAGTATCGATTCGGATAACGTGATTATTTTCAAAACTAGCGGGAACGATTTCAATTAAATCCCCACGAACTCTAAAAGTCCCTGGAGCAGCATCCATGTTATTTCTTTTATATTGAGCATCAACGAGTTTTTTGAAAAACTCACTACGATTGATAGTTTCGCCCACTCGAATATTAAAGACTAAGTTACGATATTCATCAGGATCAGTTAAACCATAGATAGAGGCCACTGAGGCTACTACAATAGTGTCCTCTCTTTCTAAAACTGAATTAATCGCAGATGTTCTCATCATTTCGATTTCATCATTCATGACCGCATTCTTATCAATATATGTGTCGCTTGATGGTATATAAGCTTCAGGTTGATAAAAATCAAAGTTAGAAATAAAATACTCAACCCTATTGTGAGGGAAGAGTTCTTTGAATTCGGAATAAAGCTGACCCGCGAGGGTTTTGTTATGAACTAAAACAAGTGTTGGTTTTTGCACTCTTTCAATGACGTTAGCCATCGTAAAAGTTTTGCCAGTTCCCGTTGCCCCTAATAAAACTTGAAATTGTTTCTTGGTTAAAATTCCATCAACTAATTTATTAATGGCTTCAGGTTGATCACCAGTTGGTTTATAAGGAGAAACTATCTCAAATTTAGGCATAAAATATCAAAAAAACTATATTATTCCTTGCTATTTTTCTTAAAACCTTCACCATAAACAGCATTAGTTTGAGTAAATGTAACAAAGGCTTTTGGATCGACTTTAGCGATGTAACGACGGATTAATTTATATTGTCTTTTATCGAAAACAATACGAAGAATAACACGTGGGTCACCCTTATATCCACCTTCCGCTCTGATAATTGTCGCGCCTCTTTCAAGCTCATCTTGAGCAAAGCGAGAAATCTCTTCCCACTTATCAGAAATGATATCAACTTGATAGCTTGTTTGATTGCCAATATAAACATGTTCAATCATCAACGCTGTAATAAATGCTGAAAGCATACCACATAATGAAGGAATTAAGTTTTCTCTATAGATAGCAAATACGATAATACCGAATAAAACAATTACTCCATCAATAAGGAAGCAAGCCACTGACTCTTTAATCCTTAAATGTTTTTCCATAAGGAAGATTAAAACATCAACACCACCAGTAGAACCTCCACCGATAAATGTTAAAGCTACACCAGCTCCAATAAAAGTGCCACCGAATAAAGCACATAATAAATAATTGCCAGGTGTAGGAGCGGCTCCATTAGCAATTCCAGAAATAGATTCAGACCAAGAATTAAATATATCTATTCTATAGAATAGTGATAAGAATAATGGGAACAATATAGATGATAACAATGTCTTTAAAGCAAAGTCTTTACCAATAAAGATTAAACCAATAAACCAGAAGACCCATGTTAACCCCAAAACAAAGAAGTCAATAATCTTTGTATTGCTACCAGTGGAATGATTGATGATCTTTTGAATAACAATACCAAGTCCACTAAGACCACCAGCATTAATCTCTAAGTTTGTTAAGAAGATAGCAGTGCCAAAAGCTAAAAGGATAGAACCTAAAAGGACATAAATGAATCCAGTCATATTCTTTTTTAAATACATTTTGATGTTAGACATTATTCTTTGCCTCCATTTGTAGATATGCATAGATAAAGTTATCAATACCACCATTCATAACATTATCAACATCGGTCTCTTCGTAATTAGTGCGGTTATCTTTCACTAATGTGTATGGACAGAAAACATATGAACGGATTTGACTACCCCATTCAATATTCTTTTTCTCTCCCACAATTGAATTAAGCTTATTTTGTCTTTTCTCTAATTCAAGAAGATACAGTTTACCTTTAAGCATCGACATAGCGGTCTCTTTGTTGAGTAATTGAGAACGTTCAATTTGGCATGACACAACAATACCTGTCGGAAGATGGGTAATACGGACAGCAGTTTCCACTTTATTAACATTTTGGCCGCCTGCTCCACCACTCCTATAGGTATCAATTTTAAGTTCGCTATCAGCAATTTGAATATCAATGCTGTCGTTTTTAAATTCAGGAACAACATTAACAGAAGCAAAAGATGTATGACGACGTTTATTCGCATCAAATGGAGATATACGAACTAACCTATGTACGCCTTTTTCTCCTTTAAGTAAACCATAAGCGTGTTTACCTGAAATTTTAAATGTAA
Source organism: uncultured Caryophanales bacterium (assembly GCA_947302535.1). Taxonomy (GTDB): domain Bacteria; phylum Bacillota_I; class Bacilli_A; order RFN20; family CAG-826; genus CAMYVX01. The sequence continues at coordinate 42,173 of CAMYVX010000004.1, read as the reverse complement.
CAGATTTAATTCCAGCTTCTTCACCAGCCTCTAAATAGATTAATGATATCTTCAATTTATGAGACTCAGCATAAAACGTATACATACGATAAAGCATGTCTGCCCAGTCTTGCGCCTCTGTTCCACCAGCACCTGGATGGATTTCTAAAATTGCATTTAAATCATCAAACTCACCAGTGAAAAGAATCTGAAGTTCAAAGTCTTTACTTTCCTCTTTTAATTGGTTTAATGAAACTTCAAGTTGGTCTAAAATCGAATCATCATCAAGAGACAATAATTCTTCCAAATCTTGGTAATTTGACCGTAATTTGGACATTTTTCCTACAATATCTTTGCAATAATTCAAACGAGAAATCGTGCTTAAAGCATCTTTTGAATTGTCCCAAAAGTCTTCTTTCTCGCTGATTATGGTTAATTCATTTATTTCTTTTTCAAACTTATCGAAGTCAAAGAGAAGACCCGAGTTGATGGATTAACTCACCAACAGCACAAAGCTCTTGTTTTAAAGTAGCAATGTCTTTCATTATTTCTCTTCATCCTTCTTTTCGTTAGGATCGACTTCCGCAACTACGTCTTTTTTCTCTTCTTCAACTGGGCGTGGTTCAATCTTCACATTTAAGAGATTTAAAACAGCATCAACAGAAGCTAATTCTAAACATTCTTTAAACATTCTATAACCTTCATTGACGTAATCTTGAAGTGGGTTTACGTTAGCGTAACTTCTTAAGTGAATGGCTTCTCTTAATCTCGCCATCGCGTCAATATGTTTGGTCCAGTTTTGGTCAATACAGTGTAAAACAATAGAACGGGTTACTTTCTCGACCATATCTTGTGGCCATTCTCTACGTCTTTCAATATATCTATCGAGTAAAACAACACCTAAATCCGCTCCGACATCTTCAACTGGAGCTTCATCATATAAACTTTTAACAATTGACCCATTGGGTAAGAAACGTGGTTCTAATTGTTTGACTAATAATTCACCGGAAACAACTTTAGAACTACTACCGACAGGAACTGCCTTTTCGGCTAAGAATTTACCAGTGGTATCAAATACTTCTTCAATAATATCATTGATATCTTTGCCTTCGATGATACGATCACGTTTGTCATAGACAATTTGTCTTTGTTTAGCTAAAACATCATCGTAATCAAGTAAGTTTTTACGAGTATCAAAGTTCATACCTTCAATTCTCTTCTGCGCGCTTGTGATAAAGTTAGTAACTGTTTTCATTTCTAGTGCTTCGTCTCCAAAATGTTTTTGGATAAAATCACGCATTTTGTCTTGACCGAATCTCACCAATAAAGTGTCATCGAAAGAAACATAGAAACGAGAGAATCCTGGATCACCTTGACGTCCAGAACGTCCACGTAACTGATTATCAATACGCCTGGATTCATGTCTTTCAGTTCCAAAAACACATAAACCACCAAGGGCTCTGACTTCGTCATCAATCTTAATATCGGTACCACGACCAGCCATGTTGGTAGCTAAGGTAATATGACCTTTCTTACCAGCATCAGCAATGATTTCCGCTTCGCGAGCATGGTTTTTTGCGTTTAACATTTCATGAGGTAATCCTGCTTCTGTTAACATTTTAGAAATCTCTTCAGAAGATTCGACTGAAACGGTACCAATTAAGATTGGTTGACCTTTTTCATGTCTTTCTTTGACCTCTTTAATTAAAGCTCTTAATTTTGGTTCTTTATGGGCATAGACATAGTCTAAAGCATCTTTACGAATGATTGGTCTATTCGTAGGTATGCAAATAACGCGCATGTTATAAATTTTACGGAATTCTTCTTCTTCAGTTTTTGCAGTACCAGTCATACCAGCAACCTTCTTGAATAAACGGAAGAAGTTCTGATATGTAATGGTGGCCATAGTTACTGTTTCTTGTTTGATAGTAACGTTTTCTTTAGCTTGAACAGCTTGGTGTAAACCATCAGACCATTCACGGCCAGGTAAAACACGTCCTGTGAATTGGTCAATAATTTGCACCTGTCCTTCACCATCAACTAAATAATCAACATCACGAATCATGATGTAGTTGGCTTTTAAAGCGTTATGAATTCTATGCACTAAATCCGCGTATTCTGGATCATAAAGATTCTTAATCCCGAACATTTTTTCTGCTTTTGCATTACCTTCTTCAGTTAAATTGACAGTTTTTTCTTTAATGTCGATCACATAGTCAACTTCTTTTTTGAGGGCTTTACAGAATCTATCAGCGACTGTGTATTGGGATGCGCTAGTACGAGCACCGCCAGAAATAATAAGAGGAGTGCGTGATTCATCGATTAAGATTGAGTCAGCTTCATCGACGATACAGAAATTCAACCCTCTTAAAACACGGTGTGCCATATCAACCGCCATGTTATCTCTAAGATAATCGAAACCCAATTCAGAGTTAGTGGTATATGTAATATCGCAAAGATAAGCTTCGCGTTTTTCACTTGTGGTTTTTTCACGTAAGTTAACGCCAACAGTCAAACCTAAGAAACGATAAATTTGACCCATCCATTCAGCGTCACGCTTTGATAAGTATTCGTTTACAGTAACAACTTCAACACCTTTGCCTGCTAAAGCATTTAAATAAACAGCCATTGTGGCGGTTAAGGTTTTACCTTCACCGGTTCTCATTTCTGCAACATCACCAGCGTGAAGAACTAATGAACCAATAATTTGGACCTTGTAAGGGAATTCGCCTAATGTTCTTCTCGCAGCTTCACGAGCAACTGCGAATGCTTCTACTTTAATATCATCTAAAGTTTTTCCATGAGCTAATAAATCTTTGAAGTAAGGAGTCTTTGCTCTTAAATCTTCATCGCTCATAGCTTTCATTGTTTCTTCAAGTGCTAAAACCTTCTCAGCTTCTTTGCTATATCTTTTTAGCATTCTTTTATCAAAAAATCCCATTCATTTCACCAACGCATTCAGCGCCTTCCTTTATAAAATAAATCGATTAAAACAATCGCTTGATTATTCTATCAAAAATGTCAAATTTAGTCTATATGTTTAAAAATATATAGCCTAAACATTTCTCCTCTCTACAAAAGTGGTTTTCGCAATAAGAAGAATCTTAATCTTTTTTGGATGAAGTTGTTCAACTAAATCCACCATTGCTTTAATTGTGTTTCCGGTAGTAAAAACATCATCCACTATTAAAATATGTTTACCATACAAATCTACATTTTCTTTAATGAATAATATATCTTTAATTCTTCCTCTTTGATCTATATGTTGGTCTGATTGTTTATAATGTATTTTCTTTTTAATAATCGGAAGAAATTTACATTTTAAAGATGAGAAAATCTCTTTCACGTGATTAAAACCACGCTCCTTATCATCGTCATCGCTAGAAGGTACAGGAACAATGTTATATCCTTTATAACGAATCTTTAAAAGTAATAACATCTTCTCTAAAAATACTGGAGCTAGTTCAATATCGTAACAACCTTTGAGCTGGTAGAGGTTCTTCTTTATCCACTCATCATAATCATATAAAGCAAGGGCTGGATATGCTTTTACTTTAAAGCGGTGATACTTAATTTTAAAGGCGTTACGACAATCATCACACAAACAATAATTTGGATTAAATAATTCGAAAATACCTTTATTTATCAGATTTTTAAAACAAATTCTGCAGATTTTTGTTTGATTTGTTAATGCTTGCGATAGATTCTTGAATCGCTTCATTATATCTTTCACTTAAGTACACCACCTTTCCTTCAGGAGCGTCCATTTTTCTTCCCACTCTTCCTGAAATCTGAATCAAAGTTTCACTTGTATAAATAGAATGAGAAGCATTAAAAATCACAACTTGTAAGTCTTTAACTGTTACTCCTCTTTCTAGTACTGATGTTGTTACAAGATACATATATTTTTTATCTTTAAAATCTTGAATAATTCCTTCTCGGTTATCTCTTTTTGAATGAACATAATTTCCTTTTTTAACAAGGATATGAAGAAAACGATAAATCGATTCGCATTCTTTAATTGTGGGGGTAAAAATGAATACTTGTTTTTCTTGTTTTTCAAAAATTCTAATTAACCTATATAGTTTAAATAATAAAGCAAATCTATTTCCTGTTTTTACTTCTGGAACTGGTAAAGGATAACGATGGAATCTTTCATTAAGATATAAGACTTTTCCGCCTTCTTTTTCAAATTCTTTTAATGAAGCTTCGGAGGCTGTCGCAGAAAGCATAATATAGTTGCCTTTTATAGAACGATAGAATATCGAATTAAGTGTTTCATTGTTATGAAATGGGAAGGCATCCACTTCATCAACAATTAATAAATCAAAATAATCTTTATAACGGAATAGTTGATGGGTTGTGCAACAAATGATATCGGCTTGGATTAAAGTGGTATGGCCTCCGTACACTAAGGCAATACTATTATCTTTAAAGATAGTTTTAAAACGATCATATAAATCAATCGCAACATCTCGACGTGGAACACAAAAGCCCACATGCAAACCGTTAGTTAAACAATAATGTATAGCTCCTAGTATTATTTCGGTCTTACCGCTTCCACATATAGCCGCGACAAAAGAATTCTCTTTGTTTTTGAAGTTCTCAATCAGTTGAGCGGATATCTTGCTTTGATCTTCGGTTAAAGGATAAGAGAGATATAAATCGCCTTTTGTATTAACTTGGTAATCCTTCTTCGCTTCTTGCCCTTTAAATGTTAAACATTTTCGGCAATATGGTTTGTTATTCAAAAATCCGATCGCTCTTGTATCAGCGTTCCCACACACTGGGCATACATATGTATTCATACTTTCCCTCCTTAATAAAAATAAAAAACCTTCTATAAATTAATAGAGGGCGAAAACATACGATTTTTATAAAAGAAAAAAATCCATGCAAAGCATGGAAATTTTATCTATTTAATATTATCAATTAAATCTACACGAGTTTGGTGACGTCCACCTTCGAATTTTGTCTCAAGGAAGATATCAATTCTTCTAATAATATCTGGGACCGCCATAAACTTCGCACCGAAGGAAATAACATTCGCGTTATTATGTTGTCTCATCAAAGCAGCTACTTCATCGTTATAAGCTAGACCACAACGGACTCCAGGAACTTTATTTGCCGCCATCATAATGCCTTCACCAGAAGTGCAAATAACAACGCCGTACTCACATTCTTTACTAGCAACTAATCTTGCCACCTTTTCTCCATAGATTGGATAATGACAAGAATCTAATGAATGAGTGCCAACATCAATTACTTCGTGCCCCTTATTTTTTAAATAAGCAACAACTTTTTCTTTGGCTTCAAAGCCACCATGATCTGAACCAATAGCAATTCTCATAATTGAATCTCTCCTTTATCAATTATATATAAAAAACGTGTCTTATTATATATATCCTTAGAAAATAAAATATTACATGTTGGGAAATATTTATAAACTAAATCAGTTAAAGCTTCTTCCATGTCTTCACCTATTTCAAAAGCCATTACTCCATCGTCTTTTAAAACTTCATTCGCTCTTTTAAAAACCTCTTCATAAAACTTAGTGCAAGGGGAAGCAAGAAGAGCTTTATGAGGTTCATATTTATACACTTGTTCATCAATCTCTGCTATCTTCTCAATGTAGGGAGGATTTGAGACAAGAACATCAACTTTAATATTGTTTTGAATTAATGGTTCTAGCATATTTCCTTGCAAAAACTCAACTTTTTGTCCTAGATTTGCTGAGTTTTCGCGTGCAACCGCTAAACATTTTTCATCAATATCCACGCCATAAACAATTGCGTTAGGGAAGTATCTTTTTAAGGAAATAGCAATAGCACCAGACCCTGTACCAATGTCTGCAATAACTATCGGAGCGTCTTTTTTAAACCCGCCTTCAATCATGCCTTTAACATTAATTACAAGCTGTTCTGTTTCCTGTCTTGGAATTAAAACATCAGGAGTCACTTTAAAAAAGCGGTCGATAAAATTCGCATATCCAATAACATACTGAAATGGCTCTCCACTTATGACTCGATTAACTTTAACCATCAAATCATCATAATGAAGACATTCCATATCAAAGTATTTATATAAGTCCATAGGAGAAGAGAAACCATTCGCATCCTCTAATAAACTTTTAACAACTAGTCTAGTGAGATATTTATCTTTCTTATTTATAAGAGAGAAATATACTTCACGATTCGTGGGCATTATTCTTCACCCGCCATCTTTTGTGATTGATCGTAATGGATTAAAGCGTTGATGACTTCGTCAAGTTCGCCTTCCATTACACGGTCAAGCTTTTGAATAGTAAAACCAATACGGTGATCAGTAACACGATTTTGTGGGTAGTTATAGGTTCTAATCTTTTCGCTTCTTTCACCGGTACCAATCTTCAATTTTCTTTCATTACCACGTGCTTCCTGTTGTTCTGATAAAAGGGTTGCGTACATCTTTGCTCTTAACATTTGCATAGCAATTTCACGGTTTTGGATTTGTGATTTTTCAGTTTGGCACGCCACGACAATTCCAGTAGGAACGTGTGTAATTCTTACCGCGGATTCGGTTTTGTTAACGTTTTGTCCGCCAGCGCCTTGAGAATGGTATGTATCAACTTGTAAATCATTAGGATTAATTTCTACATCAATTTCTTCAGCTTCAGGCATGACCAAAACTGTCGCGGTGGATGTATGAATACGTCCACTAGCTTCAGTTTTAGGAACACGTTGTACACGATGCGCTCCGCTTTCAAATTTCAATTTAGAATAAACCATCTTGCCGCTAATCTTAAAAGATACTAAGGAAAAGCCACCAGCTTCAGATGGGTTTTCATCAAGCATTTGAATCTTCCAGTTTTGGCTTTCTGCATATCTTGTATACATTCTAAAAAGGTCACCAGCAAAAATATTGGCTTCATCGCCACCAACCGCTCCACGGATTTCCACAATGATATTTTTATCATCATTAGGATCTTTAGGAAGAAGTAATTCCTTTAATTCTTCTTCTAGTTTTTCCTGCTCTTCTTCAATGCGTTTAACTTCTTCTTTACCCATCTCAGACATTTCAGGATCATTATCACGGGACATTTCCACTGCCCCAGCTAAATCTTCAATATTTTGTTTATAACGAGTAAAGGCTTCAACTTGTGGTTCTAAAACAGCTCTTTCTTTAGAAATCTCACGAAAATGCTTGATGTCCTTCATGACATTTTCATCCATGAGTTCTTCATCAATTTCTTTTAATCGTTTAATCGCGACCTCTAAACGTTGATACATGCTTTCTTCCATAAATTAAATCCTCAATTTCGCGTTTGATATTGTATCATAACCACGATAATAGAAAAAGAAACAAATATTTTTAGTTAATATTAATATTAATGTTTCATTAAATCTTGTAGATTGTGTATAATCTTACTAGGTGTACACAAATGGCATATAAAGCATTATATAGAAAATATAGACCAACCACATTTGACGAGGTCGCTGGTCAACAACATATCATGAGAACATTAAAAAACGCCTTAGCCACAGGCAAGATTGCTCATGCATACTTATTCGCTGGGCCTCGTGGAACAGGCAAAACCACAATGGCTAAATTATTAGCCAAGGCTTTAAACTGTGATGAAGGCATTGGTGAGCAATGTAATGAATGTCAAAACTGTAAAGCTATCAACGATGGCTCTCATCCAGATGTTTTAGAATTAGACGCGGCTAGTAATAACGGTGTTGATGAAATCCGTGACTTAATTGACCGTGTTAAATATGGATGTATTTTAGGCCGTTATAAAGTTTATATTATTGACGAAGTTCATATGCTTTCTGCTGGAGCATTTAATGCCTTATTAAAGACATTAGAGGAACCTCCTGCACATGTCATATTTATCCTAGCAACAACTGAACCTCATAAGATTCTCCCCACTATTCTTTCTAGATGCCAAAGATATGACTTCACAAGATTAAGCAATGAGGATATTAAAGAAAGAATAAAAGTTGTTTTAGATGAAGAAGGTATTTCTTTTAATGAGGAGGCTATTGACTTGGTTATCAACTTAGCTGATGGCGGAATGCGCGATGCCTTATCCATTCTTGATCAAGTACTCGCGTATACAGGTGGAGATTTAACCGTGGAAGATGTTTTAAATATCTTTGCACTTGAATCTAAAGAAGAAAAAATCGCATTAGTTAATTCTATTAATAAATCAGATGTATCTGATGTCCTTGCTAGATTAAACCACTATATTTCTCGTGGCACAGATATTAAAAGATTAACAGATGACTTACTCATCATGTTAAAGGATGTACTGATTTATCAAACATGCCGTATGCCTGATTATCTAGAAGTTCTTAATGAGGAAGAGGCAATGGCATTAGGGAGTCAAATAGATAACAAGAAAGTTTTATCAATGGTGCAAACATTAATGGACACTACTCGTGATTATAAGAATGTGACTTCCATCAATCCTTTATTCGAAGTGACACTTCTGAAAATGGCGGCTTTAGAAAATTCTTCCACGCCAATCACGATGAAAAAAGTTGACCCAGTAAAGCCAGTACAAGAGAGCATTATTAAGAAGCCGATTGAAGAAAAAATCGAGGACATTGTCTTTAATAAACCTGTAGAAACCCCACAAAAAGAGGAAAAACCAGTAGAAAAACCAATAATTGAAGAAGAACAATTATCACTATTTGATGCACCAAAAGAAGAGGAAAAACCACTTCCGAAAATTGTCCTTTCAAAAGATACACTAATCCTTAAACATACCGAAAAAGACACCACTTTTGAAATTGATGATTTACTTATGATCGACATAATGGTGGCTAGTAAAAAGGAAACCAAAAACAAACTCTTGGATGGTTGGAAAGATATTAAACGTATTATTGCTCATCCAGAATTAGGAAAGGCTGCTTCCCTTTTAGCGGATGCCCATCCACTCGTCGCTAATAAAAAGATTCTTATCGTGGAAGTCCCACTTGCGAAATCAGTGGACTTTATTAACAACAAAGAAAATCAAAAGAACTTACAAGATGTTATCTTTAATGTCTTTGGTATGAAGATGTTTATCTACGCCGTCGATAGAAGTAACTCAGTACGTTTACAAAAGAAATATATGGACTTAGCACAACTAAACAAATTACCTAAAATCGCCGATATTACTTTAGAATTTATAGGAGAATAACTTTATGAACATGCAACAAATGATGATGCAAGCTCAAAAAATGCAAAGAGAACTTGCTAAAGCAATCAATGAACTTAACGCAAAAGAATTTACTGTTTCTAAAGGCGGAGCAGTAAGTATCACTATGTTAGGTAATCATGAAATCACTTCTATCAATATTGAAGAAGACGCTCTTGAAAAAGAGAACAAAGAAATGATTGAAGACATGATTAAAATGGCTATCAATGAAGCCATTGCTCTTATCGATAAAGAAAAGGGCGACATCAATGAACGTATTACTGGTAGTAGAACCGGATTAGGAATGTAATGGAAAAACTTAAATCCCTAGAAAGAGTTGAAGAATCACTAGCGAAGCTTCCAAGTGTTGGTAAAAAATCCGCCGAGCGTATGGCCTACGCGATGCTTGATATGGATGAAGACAGTTTGGAAGAGTTTTCACTTGCGATAAAAGAACTAAAAGAAAAGATTCACGTTTGCCCTATATGTGGCAATCTCACTGAAGATGAGATTTGTGAAATTTGTTCTGATACTTCAAGAGATCAATCCACTTTATTAGTGGTTTCTCATCCTAAGGATTTACTCGCTTTTGAAAAAGCGGAAGGTTTCCATGGCCTCTATCATGTTTTAGGTGGAACAATTTCCTTAAGTAAAGGAAAAGGTGTTGAAGATTTATCAATCAATCCTTTAATTAAACGAATTGAAGAAGGTAACTTTAAAGAAGTTATCATCGCAACAAATCCCACTATTGATGGAGAAACAACTGCTTTATATTTAGCAAAAATATTAGAAAAATATCCACTTAACGTAACCCGTATTGCTTATGGATTACCAATGGGTGGTAATTTAGATTACACAGACTCAATGACAATATCAAAAGCCTTGGAAGGCAGAAGGAAAATTTAAGGAGCTATACTATGTTTATTACACTTGAAGGACCTGAAGGTTCAGGCAAAACTACCGCTGTTGAAAAAGCTGTGACTCGTTTAGAAGAAATGGGCTATCAAATTGTTAGAACTAGAGAACCCGGTGGAACACCAATTAGTGAACAAATTAGAAATGTTATCTTGGATAAAGAAAACACTAAAATGGATCCAAGAACTGAAGCTCTTCTTTATGCTGCTAGTAGAAGGCAACACCTTGTTGAAAAAGTATGGCCCGCTATTAAAGAGGGCAAAATTGTCATTTGTGATCGCTATTTAGATTCTTCTTTAGCTTATCAAGGTGGAGCAAGAGGATTAGGCATTGACAATATCTTGAATATTAACTCCTTCGCTACCGAAGGAACATTTCCTGATTTAACTTTGTTATTTGATATAGACCCAGAAATCGGTCTACAAAGAATCAGTGCGAATGCTTCTCGTGAAGTTAATCGTCTTGATTTAGAAAAATTAGATTTCCATAAGAAAGTGAGAAACACTTTCCTCGAACTTGCAAAACAATATCCCGATAGATATGTCATTATTGACGCTAGTCAATCTAGAGATGATGTTGCTAGAGCAACGATTGAGGCAATATTATCTCGTTTATGCAAATAGAGAAATACCTTAAAACATATCAACCAATCATATATAAAACGTTTTTAAATTCTTTAAAAGAAAAGAAACTTTCTCATGCTTATTTAATAAGTGGCAATCCTGGCACTCCTTTAAAGGAAGTGGCTATTTATTTAGCTAAATCTATTTTATGTGATGACCCATCTCCACTAGCGTGTAATAACTGTATTACATGTTTAAGAATTGATGATGATAATTACCCAGACTTTATTGTCTATGACGGAGCAAAAGAAGAAATCAAAAAAGGGGCAGTTGAAGAAATAGAAACCCGCTTTGAAAAGAAGGCGTTTGAAAGTAAAGGCATTATGATTTATATCATCCATTTAGTGGAGAATATGAACGTACAAGCCACAAACAGTATCCTTAAGTTCTTAGAAGAACCCGAAAGTAACATCTATGCCTTTTTAACCACGAATAATGAGAGCATTATTTTGCCCACTATTATTTCACGTTGCCAAACTCTACATTTAAAACAAATTGATCGTAAACAAGTTATCAATGAAGCCATTGAACTAGGAGTAGAAAGAGAAGATGCAGAACTATTATCTTACTTCTACAATTCCAGTGAATTAATTGTGGATGTTTTAGTTACTAAAACAACATTAAAAAAATCATCTAATCCTGACGAAAAAGAAAGAATCAGCGAATATAATAAAGAAGCCGAGGCTCATAACGAAAACAAAGAGACTTATGAAGAGGCTAAACAAATCCTAGTTGACCTTATTGAAGTATTGAAAAATAACGATGATAGAGAATTAATCTATTATTATCAAACAAGAATAGTACCTAAAGTTAACGATAAAGAAACTGCAAGATTCTTTTTAGATATGCTTGCTCAGTTATACGAAGATATTTTGAATGTTCAAAATGGTAGAGATATAATACTAACCAGTTATCAAGACTCATTATTTGATTTAGCAAATAAAATGAATCATGTTGATAAAGATATACTTAGCATTCTCAAAGCGAGAAATATGATTAATCTAAGAGTGAGTCTTTCTTCCTTATTAGATCACCTATTTCTTTCTCTTGTAAAGGAGCCATTATGTTAGATAATCAAAACGAAAATCAAGTTATAGATAATTCCATGTACTCCCATTATGTGGGGGTTAAATTTGCAACTACTCCAAGAGCGTATTTTTTTGGCTATAAAGATTTAGACATCGTTCTAGATGATATGGTTGTAGTTGAAACAAGCAAAGGAATTGAAGTTGGTCAAATTGCCTTTGAACCTATTGAAATCGGAAAATATAAAAGCTCACTAGCGCTAAAACCAATTATCAGAAAAGCCACTGATATTGATTTAAAAATGTACGAATTAAATAAAAAAGACGCCAAATATGCATTTGAAATTTGTAAAAATGAAGTAAAACGCCTTGGCTTAGACATGCATCTTATATCTTGTGAGTACTCATTAGATAAATCAAAAGTTCTCTTCTCTTATTTAGCAGATGATCGTGTAGATTTTAGAGAACTTCTTAAGGTTTTAGCATCTCGTCTACATTCTCGTATTGAATTACGTCAAATTGGACCACGTGATAAAGCTAAAGCCGTTGGTGGGTTAGGTTTATGTGGCCTTCCTCTTTGTTGTTCTACCTTCTTAAATGAGTTTGACGGCATCTCAATTGGTCGAGCTAAAAATCAAATGCTTGTTATCAATATCCCTAAACTTTCTGGTCAATGTGGTAAGCTTATTTGCTGTTTAAAATATGAAGATGAGGCTTATAGTCAAGAAAGAGCCAAATACCCTGAACTTGGAAGTAAGCTCATTTACGATAATAAAGAATACATTATTGCTAACATCAATATTCTTTCTGGTTTAGTAAGAATTGATAATCCTGAAGATATTAAATTTGTTCCTTATGAAGACTTAAAGAAATCAGCTCGTTTTCTTAAGTCACGCGATAATAGAGAAAATAATGAAAAGAAATAAGAATTTTGAAGGCAAAGAACCTCTACTTTATCTTGTCGCTACCCCAATTGGTAACCTTAAAGAAATGACGCCTAGAGCACTTGAGATTCTTGCCGATGCCGATATTATTGCCGCAGAAGACACACGTAATTCTTTTGCTTTATTAGAAAAGTTTTCTATAAGAAAAGAGATGTTTTCTTTGCGTGAACATAACGAAAATCAAGCGTCTGAACATCTTATTTCGCTCTTAAAACAAGGAAAGAAAATTGCCTATATTTCCGATGCCGGATACCCTGGAATTTCCGACCCTGGATACCTATTAGTTAAAAACGCCAAAAATGCAGGAATTAAAGTTTCTACTGTCGCGGGTAGTTCAGCCTTTTTAGCCGCTCTTGTATCTTCTGGATTACCTACTAATCATTTCTATTTCTATGGCTTCCTACCAGTGAAGAATAATGAAGCAATTAGTGAATTAGAGAATCTTAAATCTTTTAAAGATACGTTAATCTTTTATGAGAGTCCTCATCGTATACATAAAACACTTTGTACTCTCTATGATGTTCTTGGTAATCGAGAAGCTGTTATTGGAAGAGAATTAACAAAAATAAATGAAGAATTCATTTCTGGAACTTTAGAAGAATTAACAGATATAGATGAAGTAACTTTAAAAGGCGAAATGGTTATCGTTATTAAAGGAAATGATGAAGTAGCCACAATCGATGATAAAGAGGCTCTTAATACCGTTAATGAATTAATCGGTAAAGGTTTAACCACTAAAGACGCTATCGAAGTAAGCGCTAAAATCTATAAAATAAATAAAAACGTTTTGTATAACAAAGTTCATAAGAAGTAGAAATTCTCAAGAAAAGTGTAATTTTCTTGATTTTAATCATTGATTAGTCTTAATATTTTTAAGGCTTTTTTTCTAAGGAGGGCTAAATTATGGAAATGAGAAATATTGCAATTATCGCTCACGTCGACCACGGCAAAACCACTCTTGTTGACCAATTATTAAAAACATCAGGGGCTTTTCGTAGTAACGAAGAAGTGTCCGATAGAGTTATGGATAGTAATGATATCGAAAGAGAAAGAGGAATTACTATCTTAGCGAAAACCACTTCCTTAATTTATAAAGATACTAAAATTAATATTTTAGACACTCCAGGCCATGCTGATTTCGGTGGAGAAGTTGAAAGAATCATGAACATGGTTGATGGTTGTCTTCTTCTTGTTGACGCCTTTGAAGGCACTATGCCACAAACTCGCTTTGTTTTGAAAAAAGCCTTGCAAGCCCATATCAAGCCCATCGTTGTTATCAATAAAATTGATAGAAGCAATGCAGATATCGATAAAACATTGGATGAGGTTTTAGATTTATTTATTGAACTTGGTGCTCCAGAAGAATTCTTAGATTTTGATGTTGTCTACGCTTCAGCTTTAAAAGGAACGAGTTCCTACGATAAGGATCCTAGTACACAAAAGCCAGGTATGGACGCTGTTTTACAGACTATCATTGATAAGATTCCTGCTCCAAAGATTGATAAAGAGGGTGGTTTACAACTTCAAGTTGCTTTACTTGACTATAACGACTTCGTTGGTCGTATTGGTATCGGCACCATCAAAAGAGGAACAATCAAAGTAGATCAAGTTGTTTCATGTGCACGTTTAGATGGAACTGTAAAACAATTTAAAGTTATGAAACTATTTGGCTATCAAGCCACAAAAAGACTAGAAATAGAGGAGGCTAGCGCTGGCGAAATCGTTGCGGTTGCAGGTTTAACTGATATTAACGTCGGAGAAACTATTTGTGATACAGCAAACGTTGAGCCCCTTCCTCCAATACGTCTTGATGAACCAACACTACAAATGACCTTTGGTACAAACTCTTCTCCTTTCGCTGGTCAAGATGGAAAACTTCTAACCGCAAGAAAGATTGAAGAAAGATTATTTAAAGAAACGCAAAAAGACGTGGCTTTAAAAGTCCAAAGAGTGCCAAATTCTGAAAGCTGGATTGTCTCTGGTAGAGGCGAACTTCACCTTGGCATTCTCATAGAGAATATGAGAAGGGAAGGTTTTGAATTAGAAGTCTCTAAACCACGAGTAATTATAAAAGAAATCGATGGAGTTAAATACGAGCCTTACGAAGACTTAACTATCGACGTTCCTAATGAATTTGTCGGTGATGTTATGACTACATTCGGGGCTAACAATTCTGAATTAGTCTCTATGGATGCGAAAGAAACAGTCACCATCTTGCAATATATTTCTCCATCCCGTGCCTTACTTGGTTATATGACTCATTTCATGACCTTAACCAAAGGTTATGGAATCTTATCACATACCTATAGAGAATATCGTCCATTAGGTGCGACAAATTTAGGAGAAAGACAAATCGGTGTCTTAGTGGCTACAGAAGCAGGACAGGCAACCCCATACGCTATTGAGCACGTTGAAGAAAGAGGAACAATGTTCATCTATCCTGGAACAATGGTTTATGAAGGTATGATTGTCGGTGAAAACCGTTATTCAATCGACTTAGCCGTTAACGTAGTTTTAAAGAAAAATTTGACTAACGTTAGAAGCGCTACTAAAGACAATACAGTCGTCTTAAAAACACCAAGAACAATGTCTCTAGAAGCTTGCTTAGATTATATTAACAGCGATGAGTTAGTGGAGATTACACCTAATGCTTATCGCATGAGAAAGAAGATTCTTAATACAGCTGATAGAAAGAAATACGATTCCCATGTTAAACGTGGAGATCTAGTGGAATAAACGCTTTTACAAAAAAATAATCCGATTTTGCGGATTATTTTTTATTTTCTGTATCTTCTTCGCTTTCGTCTTCGCTAGAGAATTTTAGTCCAACGACATCTTCTACTGGAAGAGAGAAAGCAATGCCTTGCCCAGGTGTTCCAAGCCCCACAGCTTTATAAATAGAGGCCAAAACTTTATCACGGATTCTGCTTTCGACAAGGATCATCAAAACTTCTTTATCTGGAGTAATAACAATATTATATTTTTTCTCTAAACTCTTATCTCCAGTTCCACGAGCGTGCATGATCGTACCACCACGAGCTCCACTTTCTTTTGCGGCTTCCATTGCCACTTGGGAAAAGCCTGTATTAATTAATGCAAATATGACTTCATGTTTAACCATAAATAAGCCTCCTATAAACTATTCGTTAAAAACTCATATACTCGAACACCCGCGACTGTCGTGAGAGGTATAGAGAAAGCAATTCCTTGGTTTCTTTTAGCCGCCATAAAGAATGCTTCAAGTTCTCTTTTTAAGTCAAAGATATTGTCTTTCTTAATTAAAGAGAAAATAACTTCTTTAGAATTATCACTAATACCAAGAATATCTAGAATTTCTCTTTGAGCAGTTCCTTGACCATTGTGAACGAATTGAACACTAGCGCCCATTCTTTCACAAATCTTAATAATCGCTCCGCCTTGGCCACGACTAACGACAGTAATAAATAAAGACAATTTCTTTATCTCGTGTTCTCTATCATAAGGTAATGATTTTCCAACTTTGTTTCTTGCCATAAATTACCTCTAAAAATGAATAATCTGTGCATCTTCTTCAGTATAGATGAATTGACGCATAATACGGTGGGCGCGTATAGTTTTAAATCTTTCAACAACACCCAAAATTTGAATAGCTATAACTGGAGTTAAAGCGATAAGAGCAACAATACCAAAAGATTGGTCATAATAATTTGGATCAGTTTCACTCTTAATGCCTAAAGAAGCGGTTACACCCACTAATAAGGGGAGGACAAATGAAGAAGACATTGGTCCAGAAGCTGTACCACCAGAGTCAAATGCCATCGCGGTATAAATATCAGGACAAATAAACATCAATCCGATTGATAATAAATATCCTGGAATCATGTAATACATGATAGAGAAATTATAAACAGTTCTAATCGCGGCTAACCCAATAGCAATACCAACACCAATAGATAATGTTAATAAAACTGTAATCTTTTTAATGTGACCATCAGAAATAGTTTCCATTTGACCAGTAAGAACATGAACCGCAGGTTCACAAAGAATAGTCACTAAACCAATGATGAAGGCAATGAAGATAATAACCCAATTATCTTTTAAGCCCAAACACTTACCAACGTAATTGCCTAACGGAGTCATAACCGCATCAGTAGAAGCTAAGAAAACCATTAATCCAACATATGTTAAGAGAAAGCCAAATAGTAATTGAGAAATCTTCTTCTTAGGAAGTTTGATATAGATGAAATTATAAATAAGGAAAATAAGAAGAGTAGGCGCTAAAGCGATGGCAACTTGAATCATTGTGCCTAAGCCACCTGAAGTCGGGAACAAAGCGTGGGCAAACATCTCAAGAATATTTAAATTCCCATGAGCAGTAATATCGTAGTAAGTAGGAACAAAGTCTCCACTAGTAGGCAAAATAATAAGTAAAAGAGCAACGGTAATAATAGGTCCAATAGAGGCTAAACCAACTAAACCAAACGATTCATTCTTCGCGTTTTTACCACCACGAACCATCGCAATACCAAATCCTAAAGACAAGATAAATGGGACGGTCGCCGAGCCAGTAGTCACACCACCCGAATCAAAAATGAAGGGAAGAAACATCTTTTTACTCTCGTCTAGTTGGACAATAAAAAGAAGCATAAAAGTGACAAAATAGAAAAATAAATACCAGATTTTCAGGGATTTTTGAAAAATAATACGTAAAATTCCAATTACTAAAAAGATACCAACACCAATAGCGATGCCACCAATCAGTAAACCAGAATTGATATTAACTTGCTTAGAGACAATCATGATAGAAGGCTCAGCTGTAGTAATAAGAGTTCCTAATACTAAAGCAAATAAAACAACGATTAAGAGGTTCTTTTGTTTTGATAAAGAAGCACCCATATATTCTCCAACTTTGGTTAAGGATGCACCCGCACCAATTTGAAAAATAGCCATACCAACAATCAACACAATTGCGCCAATAGCAAGTAAAAGATAATCTCCACGATTATAGTTAAGTGGGGAAAGATTGACCCATGACAAAACTAAAACAATCAACACAATTGGTGTGATGGAGAACGTTGCGGATATTAAAGCATTAATATAACGATTCTTTGTCATAGGTATATATTGTAAACAAACAAGAGGTAAATTTTTAGTCTAATTTCAAAAATTTAAAATAGCGACTCAAATTCTTTTGGCATTGGAGCTTTGAAGGTCATCTTTTTCTTTGTGAATGGATGGGTCAATTCTAAACAATAAGCATGTAATCCTAAGCGATGAAGTGGATTAGAAGGATTACCGTATTTATCATCTCCAATGATGTTATGACCTAAGTCTCCCATATGAACACGGATTTGATTTTTTCTTCCCGTATCAATATTGACATCTAATAAAGTATATTTATCATTTTCTTTCATTACTCTGTAATGCGTAATAGCTAATTGAGCATCTTTAGGACTTTTAACTGAATACATCATATTCTGTGCATTCTTTCTTAAATAACTTTTAACTGTTCCATTAAGAGATTCCATTCTTCCTTCGACAATCGCGTAATATCCACGCTTACTGACCAAATCATTCCAGTTGTCTTGCAAAGCTTTTTGAATGTCAACATTCTTAGCCACCATTAAGACTCCGGAGGTATCCTCATCTAAACGATGAACAACAAAAATACGATTATGTTTATCTTTTTGTTGAACATAGTCAGAAAGCATACGATAAGCAGTAGAGCCTTTTTCTTTATCAGAGGCAATAGAAAGCAGACCACTAGGTTTATTTATCACAATGATTTCATCATCTTCATAGATAATGGGTAGATTGCTTCTTGTCTTCTTTCTTATGGCTGTTTTCGAAATGATGACTGTATCACCAGGGAATAGTTTAAAGTTAAACTGACTAGTTGGAGCCCCATCAACACTAACGCGATGCGAAGCTAATAAAGATTTTACTGAATTCCTTGATTGAGAAGGAAAAATCTCAAAGAGAAAAGCAAGCAACTCACATGGATGAGTAACTGGATATTCTTTTGCATCTTTATAATCCTTACTATGTTTTTCGAATCGCTTTTTATTTTTGTTCATTTTTTGTATTCGGGTCTATTGATAGAATCATCTTTATTAAATTTGTTACCGTGATATCTTTTGTGGAGTTTATCAAGGTTGTACTGAGCTACTTCTTCTAAAGTAACACCAAGTCCAGAAGCTGTTTCGGCGATATACCAAAGAACATCGCCAAGTTCATCAAGGAGTTTTTCTTTATTAAGTTCATGTCCTTGATATTTATATTTCTTCACAATATCGCAGCACTCACCAGCTTCACCAGCTAAACCTAAAACCCCATTAGTGATCATATCCTTTTTTCCATCTTCACTAATAAGTTCATAAGCTTGTTTTTGATATTCATTAAAATTAATTTTGTTCATTTTTCTTAATCTCCTTTATGACCATTTCGGCATATGCTTCAGCAACATTAAGTCCTGTCACTTTTTCAAATTCTTCAAAGAATGCATTGGAATTAATTTCGCAGAGAATTGGTTCATCATTTTCATCATCTAATAAATCAATTCCAGCATATTCAATATCTAATTTATCAGCGATTTTTTGTGCAAAATCGAGATATTTTTGCTTATTTTGTATATCTAGTCCACCAGCGGTATCGCCGTAATTGCTTCTAAAATCTTTGCTGTTAACGCGAGCGAAACAGCCAAATGCTTTATGGTCTATAACAAGGACTCTAATGGATTTACTCTTAGAAGTTTTGACATATTTTTGGAAGAGTATTGGGCTATGACAAATCTCTTTATATAACTTGATTAACTCTTCTTTGTTATTTGCTAAAAATACACCTTCTCCTAATGAGCCATAGACTTTTTTAACTACCATTGGTAACCCTATTTTCTTAATCACTTCATCTAAGAATTCAATATGAATATCAGTGGATGAAGTATAAACAAGAGGGGCGGCTATAGTTAAAGGCATAGGGATACCTTCGTTTGCGCATCTAATAAATGTCAATGTTTTATCATCGCACATCTTAATAAAATCGGCTCTATTGAATAAGCGATATCCAGCCTTTTCTAACATTCTTGCTAAATAGATATCTTTATCAAGATAAAGGACAAAGTCGACTTCCGGTAAGTTGATTTTAATATCGTTATTAGTAATCTCCGCTAAGGTTCCATCGTTCTTAATGACGGATAAAAGGATTCCCTTTTTCTTAAACTCTTCTAAGAACCTATTAACCTTATATTGATTATGTCCTATTTCTTGATTTGTGATAATTAAGCCAGTCATGTGACTATTATAGTTTTTAGTTATACTAAAATAAAGAAAAAGCGGTTTCCCGCCTTTCTTTTAACCAAGAGTTGAATAATCAAGTGGTGTTGGTTGTCCATCTCCATCGTAAATGGTAACTTCTTTACCATAGCACATAACGGCTAAGACACCAGGACCACATGTGGTACCAATGATAGGCCCAATCCACCAAATTTCTGGTTCAATATTAAGAGCTTCCATAATGGATTGTTTAAGTTTTTCCGCTCTTTCTTGAGCCATACCTTGGTAGATAACAACACGGTGGCAGTTTTCTTTATCAATTCTCTTAATGATACCTTCTAAAAGAAGTTTATCAGCGTTCTTTGTCCCGGTAACTGTACCTAAAGTATAGTTATCACCATGAGCATCAGAGATAAAGATTGGCTTTTTGTGGAATAAATTTCCTAAGAGAGCTTTTGAACCTTTAATACGGCCAGCGTTTTTAATATAAGTTAATGTTTCCACAGTGGCGAATTGGTTGAATTTATTCCTATTAGCCTCAATCCAGGCCACCACTTCTTCAAGACTCTTTCCTTCTTTTTGTAATCTCGCGGCTTCCAAAGTAATTGCGCCTTCACAAGCAGAAGCACTTAAAGAATCAACGCCCACCATTTTACGATCAGGATATTTTTCCTTTAATTCTTGAGTAACTAAATTAAAGATGTTCATCGAACCAGTTAATTTATGGGAACAAGCAATGTAAAGAACATCAATACCTTTTTCTAAGTATGGAGTTAAACACCTTACAAATTCCTCGTAAGGAACTTGGGTGGTTTTCATGTGTTTTCCTTCTTTCATCCAACCATAGAATTCTTCTGGAGAATAAAGTTTCCAGTCTAAATCTGCAGGTTTTTCTTCACCATCGATGACACAATGCATTTGGCAATATTCGATTCCATTTTCATGACGTAATGATGTTGGTAAGTCACTACATGAGTCTGTAAAAATTTGATATTTTGACATATTGGTCTTCCTTTCAACACTAGAAGATTAAAAAAAATAGAATCGAAATTCTACTTTTAAATTTAAATATAACGTTACAGGTGTAACATTACTTAATTCTTGCTAATATTTCGTCTTGGAATAATCGTTTTTGATATGAATATTCTGTGTAGGTAATAGTTTCGTTCTTATACAAAGAATAACGGAGGTTGGAATAGGCATCTCTAGCTTGATTATTATGGATTAAATAATCTTTAAACAACGCCATTCTTCTCCATGGTTCAGAATTGACCACAATAATATGAACTTTCACAGTTAATGTTCCGTTAATGCCACGTGTTACCACATAGTGGTGCATTTTCGAATTCTTCACATCAATCTTATAACCATGAGCCACCATAATATCGCGGATGGTAATTAAATCTAAAACATTTCTAATTCCTAAAGCGATATCAAGATTACCACTAGTTAAAGAACCTGGAATAGAAGTAGAACCAACATGCATAAAATAGGTCTTAATATGAGTAGGAAGAAACTTTTTAATTTTCTTCACTGATCTCTCATAACATTCAGGCCAGCAAGGGTTGTAATTATAAATCTTGACGAATTGTGAAACCATACTTCTAATATTTTAGCATTCTATACAACAAAAGATAAGAAATTATGCTCCATCAATATGAGTATCACATATTGGAAGTTCTTTTTTCTTTTTGTTTTCGTATTCTCTTTCTTTAAACATATCGATATCTTCCCCAGTTAGATATCTATGTTTTCTTTTTCTTCTTTTTTCCATAATTATTTATTTGCGAATCCTTTTATATCTTTATAGATATACTTTAGTCTTGGGAAAAGTTTTAAATAAACTTTCTTGTATAAGTAATCGTATTGTTGATGACATACTTCATTAGGATAGAAAGTACGAGAAATATGACTCATCTTTTTAACAGCGGTTTCATAATCTGGATAAACCTTTAGGGCAGTAAAAGTAGCAATAGCCGCACCTAAAGATGTTGTTTCAAATGTTTGTACCCTAGAAACAGGTAAACCAAAGATGTCCGCGGTAATTTGACAAATCGCGTCACTTTGTGAACCACCCCCAGAAATACGAAGTTGTTTAACAAATCGTTTTTGGGATAATTCAATACCTTCAAGGCCTTCTCTTAAAGCATAAGCAATACCTTCAACAATCGCGCGGTAGAAGTGCTCACGAGTATGTACATCTGAGAAGCCCACAATCGCACCTCTAGATAAAGGACGAGATAATCCTGGTCCCCAATAAGGTTGAAGAACTAATCCGTCTGATCCTGGAGGTACATCCATTAGATGTGAATTTAAAATATCTTCGATAGGTTTATCTAAATCAATAGATTTATCTTGTAAATCATTAGCGAACTGATGAGAGAACCAGTTAATCATCCAATAACCACGATATATCTGTACTTCCATGTTGTAACGATTAGGAACTACAGAAGGATAAGCTGGTAAAAACCTCTCGGGGTTATGAAATCTTTTATTTGTAACTTCAATAGTAGAAGCTGTTCCATAAGAAACCGCACCTACGTTATGATCCAAAGCTCCAAGGCCTAAAGTCTCACAAGATTTATCTGAGCCGGAGGCAATAAGTGGGATGTTTTTAGGAAGACCCGTTAATTCACAAACTTCATCTTGAATAACTCCAAGTTGTTCTCCAGGTAATTTTAAGTCGCAAAGCATGTAAGGAGGAATACCATATATCCTTCCTTTCATAGCCCCCTTCTTATACCATTTTCTCTTTTTAAAATTAATAGGATAGTGACCTGTTAAACTAGAAACAGAATCAACAAGATTACAAGTAAGTTTATAGGTTAAATAGCCAGATATATTTACATACTTATAAGTTTTAGACCAAGTATCTGGTTCATTTTCCTTTAACCAATGGGCAACAGTGCGCTTTCTATTGAGCTCAATAGTGTCCTTCATTCCCACCATTTTAAATAATATTCTATGCAAAAATGGCAGTTTTTCCTTAGCTTTTGCCATTCTTTGGTCTAACCATAATATTGATTTTCTTATCGGTTTTAAATTCTTATCTAACTGTACTGAAGTATCTCTAAAAGTTGTGATAGTAGCCCCTATAATATTCGGCAATAAATCTGAGTTATTTGAGGTTAATTCTTTTAAAGCATTTATTAAAGTATTCCAATAATAATTTGGATCTTGTTCCGCATATCCTTTTTGTTTAGAAAAATAAGCAGGCTCATATTTTCTTTTTACAAGCGCAAGAAAATCACCATTTTTATTTACAAGAGCCGCTCTTAAGGACTGGGTTCCAAAATCCATTGTTAGTACAAGTTGTTTGCTTTCCATAATTACCTATTAATTTTACACAATTTTTATTCTCTTTTTTCTACATTTATTTCATTGCTAGTTGTTTTTCTGTTTAAAATTTAAAGAATTTTATTACTGATTTACTTCAAGATATGGTAGCATAAAAATGTTGAGGAGATGTAATCATCTCGAATAATGCCTAATAGGAGGAAAATTATGGCTGAAAAAAAATATGTTTACGCCTTTGAAGAAGCTCATGGCTTAGGCAAAGAACTTCTTGGCGGTAAAGGTGCAGGCTTGGCGGAAATGACATCCATTGGTGTTCCTGTTCCAGAAGGATTCACCATTACTACCGAAGCTTGTACTCTTTATTATGAAAGTGGAAAAGCCATTCCAGAATTTGTTCAAAAACAAATTTTTGACGCTATTAAAGGTATCGAAAAGAAAACCGGAAAAGCGTTTGGAGGAGATAAGAAACCACTCTTAGTGTCCGTCCGTTCTGGCGCTCGTGTGAGTATGCCTGGTATGATGGATACCATTTTAAACTTAGGTTTAAATGATGTTACTTGTGCTGCTTTAGCAAGAGAAACAAATAATGAAAGATTCGCTTTAGACTCTTATCGTCGTTTCATCTTAATGTTCACAAACATTGCCAAAGGTCACCCACGTGATGCTATGGATAAAATGCTCGATGAATTAAAAGAAAAGAATGGCTATAAGTTAGATACTGAAGTCACAACCGAACAATTAAGAGATTTAGTTGCTCGTTACAAAGAATACTACAAGAAGACATTTGGTGAAGATTTCCCAAGTGATCCAAAAGTCCAATTAATGGAAGCTGTTGCCGCGGTCTTTAGAAGCTGGGACAACCCACGTGCTAACATTTACCGTATGCAATACTCTATCCCATATTCTTGGGGTACTGCTGTTAACGTTCAATCTATGGCCTTTGGTAACAAAGGTGAAACTTCCGGTACAGGTGTTGCCTTCTCTCGTAACGCTGCTACTGGTGAAAAAGCCATCTCTGCTGAATATTTACCAAACGCTCAAGGTGAAGACGTCGTCGCTGGTATTCGTACACCACTTCACATTGACGAACTCAAAAGACGTATGCCATATGTCTACGCTCAATTTGAAAAAACCATTAAGACAATGGAACTCCACTATCGCGATATGCAAGATATGGAATTCACTGTTGAAGAAGGAAAATTATACTTCTTACAAACACGTTCTGGAAAACGTACTCCTGCCGCAGCCTTAAAGATGGCTTGTGACATGGTTGATGAAGGTTTAATTACTGAAGACGAAGCTGTCTTAAGAATTGATCCAGTCTCCTTCGATAAATTATTATTACCTAACTTTGATAAAGACGAATTAGCCGCTGCTAAAAATCGTTTAATTGCCAAAGGCAATCCTGCTGGCCCAGGCGCTGGTACAGGTAAAATCGCTTTCACTGCTGAAGAAGCAGAAAAACGTAATGCCGCTGGTGAAAAGGTTGTCTTAGTCCGTGCCGAAACATCTCCAGAAGATCTTGCTGGTATGATTGCTTGCCAAGGTATTCTCACAATGCGCGGTGGTATGACATCACACGCAGCCGTTGTCGCTCGTGGTATGGGTAAATGTTGTATCACAGGTTGCGCTGCTGCTCTCATTGATGAAGAAAAGAGAACTTTAACCATTGATGGTAAAGTCTACACCGATCAAGACGTCTTATCCTTAGATGGTTCTACAGGTTCTGTCTATGTTGGTGACATTAAGAAAGTAGCACCAGATCTCTCCAGTGGTAACTTCGGCCGCTTAATGGCGTGGGTTGATGAAAGAAGAGATTTAAAAGTCAGAGCTAACGCTGATACACCAAGAGATGCTCACCAAGCTAAAGTCTTCGGTGCTCAAGGTATTGGTTTATGCCGTACAGAACATATGTTCTTCGATAAAGACAAAATCTTCTCCTTCAGAAAGATGATTCTTGCTGAAACTAAAGAAGAAAGAGTCGCTGCTTTAGCAGAAATCGAACCATTACAACAAAAAGACTTCGAAGGTTTATTTGAAGAAATGGGCGAATTAAGTGTTAACGTTCGTTTACTCGACCCACCACTACATGAATTCTTACCACAAGAAGAAGATAAGATTGCTGAATTAGCAAAAGCTACTGGACACACTGTTGAATTCATCAACAAACGTATTGCTGACCTCCACGAATTCAACCCAATGATGGGTCACCGTGGATGCCGTCTTGACGTTTCCTATCCAGAAATCGCTGTCATGCAAACAAACGCTATTATTAAAGCTGCTTTAGCAGTCAGCAAGAGAAAAGGTATCAAGATTGAACCTGAAATTATGATTCCATTAACCTTAGAGTTAAGAGAACTTAAATTCGTCAAAGCTATCGTTACCGAAACTGCTGATAAGTTAATTAAAGAAGCTGGCGTTAACATGAAATATCATGTTGGTACCATGATTGAAATTCCACGTGCCGCTTTATTATCTGATGAACTTGCCAAAGAAGCAGAATTCTTCTCCTTCGGAACCAACGACTTAACCCAATTAACCTTTGGTTTCAGCCGTGATGATGCTAGCAAATTCTTACCAGACTACTACAAGAATAAGATCTTAGAAGAAGATCCATTCAAGACTCTTGACCAAGCTGGTGTCGGACAATTAATCAAATTCTCCGTCAAGAATGGTAGAGCGACAAGACCAAACCTCCATATTGGTGTTTGTGGTGAAACCGGTGGTGAACCAAACTCTATCCAATTCTATCATGATGCTGGTTTAGATTACGTTTCTTGTTCCCCATTCAGAGTTCCTGTTGCTCGCTTAGCTGCTGCTCAAGCCGCCATCAGAAGCCCAAGAAAGAAATAAGAAATTCTAAAACAAAAAAAAGGCCTCTAGAACTCAAATCTAGAGGCTTTTTTCTTTAAAATAAATGGTTTTTAACTAGTTTTTAATATAATCCTTTTTTGTAAACGCCCTTATCAACAAGGTTTTGTAGAGCCTTCACAACTGCAGGTTTATCTTCTTTATACGTGACACCAAACCAAGCTGATGGAGTGTCTAATAATTGTAATGTTGCTCTTTTCTCTTTGACTAATTCATCCACTACTGTTGGGATTAAAAATTCAGCTTTAAGATTAGAAATATTTTCCTTTAACCAAAGTGGGAATTTCTCTTCTAAGCGAGCAATTAAATCTTTATTAAAAGCGAATAAGTTCATAGAGACTAATTGATCTTCTTTAATCTCAAATGGTTCACCTTTTTCAAGAGGTGTAGCAATAATCTTTCCATTAACCTTTTCAATATTAGATTCAATTAATGTAGTCATGAATTTATTTTCATCAGCAAAGACAACACCACGTTTAACTGAACCGTTTTCAGTCATAGTGTTCTTCACTAAGAAGGCCACATTAGCGTATTTACCAACACTGCCTTTTGGTAATGAGGCTAAATAGTTGTACGCCACTTTATATGTTTCTTGACCATAGAAGTCATCACCGTTAATGATGATAAAATCATCTTTAATGAATTTTCTTGCTGCATAAATCGCATGAGCGGTTCCCCATGGTTTTTCTCTTCCTTCTGGGCAAGTAAAGCCTTCTGGTAAATCATTTAAATCTTGGAAAGCATATTCGACTTTAATAATCTTTTCGACACGCCTTCCAATAGATTCTTTGAAAGCTTCATAAAACTCTTTTTTGATAATAAAGACAACAGAATCAAATCCGGCTTTTTTGGCGTCATAAACGGAATAGTCAAGAAGGAAATTCCCGGCTTCATCCATTGGTTCCATTTGTTTGAGGCCGCCAAAACGTGATCCCATGCCCGCTGCTAAAATTACTAATTGCATATTTGTACTTCCTTTATATTTATATTTTACATAAATCATTCATGTGTTGGTTTATTTGTTTGCATTATTAAATAATATTTATTAAGATTTAAACACTTGCGAGAACGAGTCATGACATTAAATCATTTAATTACAACATCTATATTCTTCTTCCGCTTCAACGGAAAAATAACCAATGTTAAGGAGTATGGCAACGGCCACATTAACAAAACTTTTTTGATTGAGACAACAGAAAATCGTTATATCTATCAAATCATTAACTCCTATGCTTTTGGCGATGTTGAGATGTTGATGAGAAATATTAATATTGTTACCAAACATTTAGCCAACCATGGTTCTACGACTTTGGAAGTTGTTAAAACTTTTGATGGAGCGAATTATTATTCTGATAAATTACATTATTTCCGTATGTACACATTCGTGGAAGACACTGTGTGTTACGAAGAAATCAATGATTTATCATTAGTCAAAAAAACCGGTGAAGCGTTTGGTGACTTACATGTCAAATTATCAACATTAGATCCAAAACTCATTTTTGAAATCATTAAAGATTTCCATAACACCCCTATAAGATATAAAAATCTCATGAAGGCGGTTAAAGAGAATAGTTTTGGACGTCTAGATTCTTGTAAAGAAGAGGTCGAATATTTAACAAAACAAAAAGATGGTATTTCTCAAATCATTAAAGGTATTGAGAATAAGACCATTCCTATGCGCATTACCCACAATGACCCAAAGATTAATAATGTCTTGTTTGATAAAAACGATGGTTCAGTAAAGTGCGTTATCGATTTAGACACCATTATGCCAGGAAGTTGCTTATATGACTTCGGTGACGCTCTTAGATCATTATTTACTGGCGATAATGAAGATAGCGAAGACTTGAGCAAACTCAAAGTGAACAAGGAAATTTATCAAGCCTACTTAGAGGGATATGCGTCGAGAATGAAGAATGATTTAACTCGTAGAGAAAAAGAGCTTCTTCCTATGAGCATATATATCATCGCCATTGAGTTGGCGTGTCGTTTCTTGGAAGATTATCTTAAAGGTGATGTCTATTTCCACGTTAGTAAAAAAGCTCATAACTTACTAAGAGCAAGAACTCAAATAGCCTTAGCAAAAGATGTTATCGAGAATCTTGATGAATTAAATAAAATTACCAAAAAAGTGTTAGAAAAATAAAATATGGCGGTCAAATTCGCCATATTTTTTTATTTTTTCGATTCCGCTAAGGAAGCAGCGGCAACTGATTGGCCAACACGCCTCATATATTCACTTGGCATTCCAATATCGATATGAGCGTATTCAGGGAAACATTCTTTTAATGTCTTCTTACATGTCTCTAAGATGATGTCTCCACCACGGCCAGAAGTAACTCTTCCTAAAACTATAATGTGTTTAATATCATAGAACTCACAATAGAATGGAATTGTATATCCTAAATAAGTTCCAATCGTTTCAAATATCTTTTCTGCGCCTTCGTGGCCTTGCTCAAGAAGTGCTTGCACGGCTTTAAGCTTCTCAGCAAGAGTGAGGTTTGGATCAATCTTTATATTTGCTTTATCTAATAATTTGATAACCGCATCTTGAGAGAAATATTTACAACCAACACCAAAGTCTTTAGACCATTCATCAACTTCTGAATTAACATCAAAGTCAACAGGCATAAAAGCAAGTTCAGAGAACCAACCAGTAAGATTTCCGTTTTTATCAACATAACCAACAGCTTCGCTCGTACCCATTGATATACCTAAAACACCATTATCTTTTAAATCAAACGCACCCGCTAAAGCGGTAACATCACCATCATTAGCGACTACGAATGGAATTTCGTGTCCTAACTCTTCGCTTAAGCGTTTAACACAGTTGATATAAACGTATTTCACAGCCTCAAAATCAGCTTTAGGAACTTTAATAAATAAAGACGAGACCATTGGCTTATTACTAACTAAAACTCCAGCTGTAGAAATACCAATCGCATCAATATCTCCACCTAAATGATTAACACCAACTTTAAAAGCTTCATAAATCTTTTCGTAATGGTAATTAATGTCTTCTTGTAATTTGGGTAACCAAACAATTTCTTCAGAATAGATGGTCTCTCCATTAACAACAGCGGAAACTTTAATATCACTACCACCAGCGTCAAAGCCAATACGTTTGCCATCTAAATGACCACCAATAGAAACTGGGAGATTCTTTTCTTTTGGAATATTATCATAATCACATTCAACAACTTCCATAGGTCTTTCAAAGACAGTAGACATGAAGTGATAGTCAAAGTCTCTTAACCCACCTGGTCTATAATAATCTTTAATATTTTCATAAACAACATGGGAGCCAGCGATAAAGATTTTAAATCCTCCAACAACCCATAAAATGCACTTAATAAATCTTTCGGCAATGAATGTATTTCTTTCGTCATCAATACCATCCGCAAAGATATCAAATTCACGACGATAAACACATCCTTCCGCTCTTTCAATGGCAATAATTAAGTGCTGTTTTTTGTCACATTTACTAACATCTGAAAAGAAGCTTCTTAATTCGACAATTGCCGGCTTAAAATTCGCATCTAATACTGGTTTCTTCATCTAACATACCTTCTTTCCAAGTTTATAAACTTCTTTAACTTTAAGCTCATCATCAAGGAGAACTATATCCGCTAATTTACCAGCGAGTAATTCACCTCTATCATCGAAATGCATACTTTTTGCCGCATTTCTTGATGTAATTTTGGCTAAATCAACTAAACTAGCCCCAGTTATCTCTTTAACATTTCTTAGGCCTTGATCCATTGTTAACAAAGATCCTGCTAATGGACCAGTAAGTAAATATGCAGCTCCATTTTTTCTAACACAATCTAAACCAAACAATTTGAATTCTTGGATATCAGAATTCTTAATCTTTAAAGCGTCAGTAATAACTATAAATCTATCTGGACCAACAATCTTATAGAATGTCTTTAATGTATCTGGGCAAACATGAATCTTATCGCAGATACATTCAGTAAATAATTGATTAAAATAAAATGCAGCGGTAACAACACCTGGATTACGATGGTGATGTCCAGACATCGCATTATGTGTGTGGGTAGTATTAGTTAACCCACAAGATATTGCTTTCTCGACATCATTAAATGTTGCATCCGTGTGTCCTGCAGAAACAACGACACCCTTAGATGTAATCTCTTTAATAAATGGGAGGGCTCCATTTCTTTCTGGAGCTAAAGAAATATAGCGAACGTTGTTGTTGCTCGCTTCTTGTAAATCCATAAATTCTTCTAAATTAGGATCTCTAATGAACTTTTCATTTTGAGCGCCTTTATGTTTTTCATTAATATACGGTCCTTCAAAATGAATTCCTCCTAAAGAAGGAATACTTTCTTTAACTTCCGCTACTGTTTTGCAAACTCTCATTAAGGATTCTTTATCGCTTGTTAATGTCGTAGCTAAAAAGGTTGTTACGCCTTCTTTGTATAAAGAGTCCGCAATTGTTTTATAATCTTTGGCCTTAGCATCCATAAAATCAATGCCGGCTGATCCATGAATATGAATATCAATGAATCCAGGCATAGCAATAAGACCAGAACAATCTTTCCCTTCTCCTTTGTAATTGCTGCCAATAGATTTGATTAAACCGTTTTCAATTTCAATATAACCATTCTCTATAACAGTGTCTTTTGTGACAACTTTTAAATTTTTTAAAACCATACTTAATACCTAATATTAGAAGAACAATGCAGCTGCGCCAATCTTGCCTGAATCGTAACCAAGTTTAGAAATAAGAATCTTAACTTCAGGGGTGCAGTTATATCCAAAATTACGGTCACGACAATATTTATCAAGAAGAGTAACTAAGTAATCGCCTTCGTTTGCAATACCACCAGACAAAATAACCGCGTCAGGTCTAAGGACATTAAAGAAGTTCATCAATCCTTCGCCTAAATACTTTATGTAGTTGTTAACTACATCTTTAGCGTATTTATCATTTTGTCTCATGGCTTCAAAAGCCACACGACCATCAACTTTTCCAAGTTTTTCTGCCACTTTCCACATTAAAGAATCTTTGTGCTCTTCCATAGCAATCTTTGTGTCATAGATTAATCCGGTTGCAGAGGCATAAGCTTCTAAGCAGCCTTTTCTACCGCATGTACATGGTCTACCATCTAACACAATGACAGAATGACCAATTTCTGCTCCTTTACCTTCGTTACCTTCGTAGAGTTTACCATCAATTACGATGCCTCCGCCTACTCCGGTTCCAAGGGTAACCATTAACAAATTCTTATATTCTTTTCCAGCTCCAAATTTGGCTTCACCTAATGTTGCAGCATTCGCATCATTAGTAATTTTTGCCCTAATTCCGAGTTCTTTTTCGATTTTTTCAACAATATGGAGGTCTTCCCATTTTAAGTTGTTGGAATAAGAAACAATACCTTTTGGAGAATCGATACTTCCTGGAATGCCTAAACCAATTCCAAGAACATTGCTCTTATCGTAATGATGTTCAGCTAAATAATTCTTTAAGACAACAATGAGTTTATCAATTGTTTGATCTTGATTATCGTTTTTATCTACTGGTAGAGAAAAGACATCAAGAACTTTTCCATCAGGTGTGACCGCTGCTCCTTTAATTGAAGTACCGCCAATATCAATACCAATAGCAACCATATTTATTCCTCCTATTTGTAAAATACAAAATCGTTATTTCCATTTATATATCCAACTTCATTGCCATTAATGATGATTGAACCATCATCATCGACAAATCCGCGTTCTATTCCATCTAAATAGATGACGCCGTCATCAGTAATTGTTGCAAATGTTTTCTTGTTAATGATTAACTCGTTATCCTTAATATACCCGACTATATTATCATTAATGATAATGTTATGACCAAAACAATCAACGATAAGCATTATTTTAATATCCTTGTTACTTCAACGAAGTAATCGTCCTCATATTTACGAGCAATCTTTCTTAATAATTTAAGATCGGTGCTTAAAGCGAAGACACAACTTCCAGATCCAGACATTTGTACAATCTTAAGCCCGTCGTTTTTTAAATTATTGATAATGGTTTGTATCTCACCAACAACACTGATAGCGGGTTCTTGCAAAACATTGAATATAGATTTCTCTAATAATTCATCATCGCCAGTTTCCAAAGCTTTAACAACATCGTCAACACTTCCGGTAATTAGAGTAATCTCATCAGCTTTAGCATATACGTCAGAAGTAGCGCATCCTTCATTTGGTTTAATTAATAAACAATAATAATTGTTTTTAATGGTAATGGGCTCTATCTCATCCCCAATACCACGACACCTTGCGGGAACATTCTTAATAAAGAATGGAACATCCGCTCCAAGTTTCTTAGCCACTTCGATTAATTCATCATCACTCAATGAAAGATTCAAATATTTATTAACACCTTTTAATGTGTTCGCGGCGTTAGATGAACCACCACCTAAACCAGCTTGCATTGGAATGACTTTGTGAATAGTAATTCTGAATTTGTCTTTAAAGCCATATTTAAACGCCAACGAATCAATAGCAAACGTTGCTAAGTTATATTTAATTGGAGCAATAGAGAAATCATCAATGGTAACAAAGTTGTCATGACCAGCAGGAAGTTCGGATAACAAAAGCGTGTCATGAAGTTCAAGAGGAACCATAATCATATCTAGAATATGATAACCATCTTCCCTCTTTCCTTTGATGTCGAGACAAATATTAATTTTAGCGTGTGAGCGAATTGATAACTTTTTCATGCACTTTAATATTACATTTAGGACATTTTAACTACAAGTTAAATCAAATCAAATAATTCTATAAACTTAGAATACTCAATTTCTTCAGGTCTAAGATTAGGCTTTAGGCTTGCTTTTTCTAGTATAGATAAAGCCTTTTCTCTATCTTTTAAATATGTAGATAAGTTGTTATAAATTGTCTTTCTTCTATTCAAAAATAGTTGCTTAGAAAGCTTATAAACATTGATGGCTTTTTCTCTATCATGATTGTTAATAGAAATTTTAAAAACAGTAGATGTACATTTAGGAGATGGGTAAAAAGATCCGGGTGGAACAACTTTAACTTTTTCAATAGTTCCCAAAAGATGAACAAGAATAGAACTAGGTCCATATTCTTTACCTTTTAAATCAGAGAATCTAGGATATGCTTCGCTCTGGCACATAAACACCATTGTTGCTGCTTTTTTACCATAGATTAAAAAGTAATTAACCAATTCAGTTGTAATATTATAAGGTAGGTTACTAATAATTTTCGTAAAATCTTGAATGTTTACTCTTCTAATATCCTCATTTATGATTTCTAAATCTTTATTATCTTTATAAACGGCATTTAGAAAACTAATCATTCTTTCATCAACGTCTATAATCGCTGTTTTTGCATGATTTTCCAAAATAAAATGAGTTAGTGAGCCTAAGCCAGGACCAACTTCAAGTACATAATCGTCACTTTTTATTTCTAAAGAATCCACTATTAATTTGGAGGTATTAGAATCACTTAAAAAGTTCTGGCCATAATCTTTATCTGGTCTTATCCCTGTCTTATTAATAATCTCATTAATATTATTTCTATCGATTATCATATTCCCTTAATACATCCTTTATATTGTCTAATGTAATTCCAAGCAAATTGACTCGTTTAATGAATGTTTTGCTATTACATTTACCTAAACTCAATTTAGTGGCTACATATTCTCTTTTTGCTTTATCCAATCCGATATTTGCTAAATCATTTAATTCGATGTTTGAACTAAAATTTTGCGTCTTTTGATGTGAAAATTGCGATAAAACGCGCTTAATTTCGTAAATATCACATTCAGCAACACCGTGTTTATTCCTTTTGTCACACTTACTTGGATCTACTCTAACATGCTGTGTGTTATTAATAGATGACAGTTTAACTCGTATACTCTCTCCAGCCTCATCACTATCAGTAAGAATAACAATTGGATAGAGTCTACTGGCCCTATTTAAAAAGTCAATTTCAGCTTTAGGACATTCGTATCCATTTGTGGTCACTATACAAACATCGTATAAAGAAGAGATTAGGGAAGCGTCTTGTGTCCCTTCAACCACTAAAACACAATCTAATTTTGGTTTCATAATTTACACGTGAAACAATTTTTTAGCATTCCGGCTCGTGATATCAGCGATATGCTTTTTCGATAGATTTTTCAATCTTGCCACTTCATCTAAAATTAATCCTATGTTCTTAGGTTCGTTAATAGTGCCTCTTAACGGGTGTGGTGCTAAGTAGGGACAATCAGTTTCTAAGAGTAATCTATCTAAAGGAACTTTTTCGCATACTTCCTTTGGGGTTTTTGCGTTTAAGAAGGTTAACGGTCCATCTAAACCAATGTATAAACCAAGTTTTAAAACGTCTTCTAATAGTTCAACACTACCTGAATAACAATGCATAACTCCACCGTATAGAGGTTTATATTCTTTTAAGATATTTAAACAGTCTTCGAACGCTTCTCTATTATGAATGGATACAGGCATACCTACGTGGTTAGCAAATTGTATTTGCCTAATAAAATATTCTTTTTGGATTTCTCTTTTAATAGGATCTTTCGTCCAATGGTAATCAAGGCCTATTTCTCCAATAGCAACAACCTTAGGGTGCTTATATAGTTCTAATGTTTCGTTAAAGTCTTCTTCACTAACATCGAAGACGTTTTCCGGATGAAAGCCAATAATCGCATAAACGTTTTCGTGTTGTTCGGTAATCTCTACAGCTTTAAAAGAGCTTTCTTTATCCCAACCAACAACTAGAAAATGAGTTACTCCGGCTTTATTAGCGTCCAAAATCACTTCATCAACACGGTCGAGCAACTTTTCGTCATTTAAATGGCAGTGAGTATCAAAAAGCATAATTATTTACCAACGCAGAAGCGTGAGAATATTTCTTTAGAAAAATCAACTTGATTGGATTCACCAAGAATTTCTAAAATCGCAGAATAAGCGATATTTAAAGACACAGCAATTAATTCCACAGGAAGATCATTTAAAGCATCTTCTTTGGCTTTATCTAATGCTTCCTTGGCTTGTTTAAGCAAACCAATTTGACGTGCATTGTTTAATGCTGGGTTAAAGAAAGAATCTTCTTCTAAACCAATAGCTTTATACATCTCATTCAATAGAGGTTCTATATCTTTGTGTAACGCGGATATATTTAGTGCATTTTTTTTCTTAATAATATCTGCTTTATTATTTACAATAATGGTCTTTTTCTCTCCACATAAATCAATGATGTCTTGGTCCTCTTTAGAAAATTCACGAGAACCATCTAAAACAACAATAATTAAATCTGCTTCTTCAATGGCTTTCTTACTCTTCTCAATACCAAAAGATTCAACAACATTATTTGATTCACGTATTCCAGCAGTATCAAGAAGATGAACAACAATACCTTTTAATAAGAAATCGCCCTCAACAATATCACGAGTAGTACCCGCAATATCTGTAACGATGGCTTTATCCTGTCCAAGAAGAGCGTTTAGTAAAGAAGATTTACCAACATTAGGTTTACCAATAATAGCGATTTTTAACCCTTCTTTGATTATTCTTGCTTTTTCAGCATCGCCAATCATTTTGACGATTTTTCCATTAATATCGGCTACATCTTTGACAATTTTGTTTTTATTTGCGACTTCTATGTCTTCATATTCAGGATAATCAATGTTAACCTCAATTAAAGACAAAAGATCCGCTAAAGATTTTTTGATTGGTCTTACAACCGAACTAACTTTACCATCTAAGGACATCATAGAAATCTTTTTTGATTCGTTAGTGGTGGAGTTAATTAAATCGTTAATTGATTCTGCTTGAACCAAGTCGATCTTCTGATGTAAAAAAGCACGAGAAGAGAATTCGCCGTTTGTGGCCATACGAGCTCCACTCTGTAACAATGCTTCTATAATCTGATTAGCAACAAGCATAGAGCCGTGGCAAATGATTTCAACAGAATCTTCTCCAGTAAAACTCTTAGGTCCTTTATAAGCCGCTAAAACAACATCATCAATCTTTTCTCCTTGCGCTCTTATAGTGCCAACCAAAAGAGTTCTTTTATCTATCTTCCTTATGTCCTTAGAAAAGACTTTACTGACAACTTCAAAACAGTCATCTCCTGAAAGACGTACTATTCCTAAGGCACCCTTCATTGGCGGGGTAGCAAGCGCCACAATTGTTTCAAACATATCAATAAATACGAAAAACACCCTAAAGGGTGAATTTCATTTTAATCAACGTAAATTAATTGGACTCTACGACGTGGTCCTTCACCAGTGGATTCGCTTCTTACATGAGCGATACCTGTGCAAGCGTTATGAATGATTCTTCTTTCATCAGCTGGCATTGGTTCGAAAACATAAGTTTCCTTTGTCTTTGCCACTTCGCGAGCAAGTCTACGAGTTAATTTATTTAAGCGAGAATACTTCACATCCTTATAACCATTAACGTCGATTAAGATTCTAAATCTCTTATGGAAATGGTTAGAGACAGCAAGCTTAGTTAATTCAGTGAAAGCTTGAAGTGTTTTACCACCTTTACCAATTAAAATTGGATTATGAGTGGAATCAATAGTGATATGAATAATATCGTCGTCTAAACGAGTATTAACTGTACTTTCAACACCTAATTCATCAGTGATGTGAAGTAAATAATCTTCGGCGTATTTAATGACATCAGGAAGATCATAAATATCCACAACAACTTTCTTTGAAAAGATGCCTTTTTTCTTGTCAGAGACAATATAGATTAAATTTTCAACAGGGGTATTCAAATCATTAGCAGCAAACTCTAATGCTTCTTCCACTGTCTTAGCAGCGTATGATTTCATTATTTGTTACTCCTTTTTGCTTTTTTAGCATTGATAGCTTCCATAATTAAAGTTTGAGCGATGGAGAATAAAGCACCGACAAACCAATAAACACCCATAGCGGAAGCAAGAGAGAAGCCCATGATAATAATCATGATCAACATAATATAGGTGAACCATTTCATTTTATTGTTTTGTGATTTTTGAGCTGGGTTTCTTCCAAGTTTAGCGACGTTCTTAGCTTTGCGTTTTTGAATCCATTGAGGTAAAAGCATAGCGATAGCTTGAGCAATAGACATCAATAAGAAGAGCACTAATGCCGTAGCAGCACCGCCAGTTCTCCAGCCCTCAGCGGAGAATAAAACAGAGCTAATAGAACTGCTAAGTTGTAAGCCTAAGAATGATCCGGTTGATAACCAAGCGGAACCTTGTAAAGCACCCCAAACACAGATGAAGACAGGGAACTGAATAATCATCACTAATAATGAGCTAAGCGGATTAACACGGTTCTTCTTGTAGAGGCGTTGCATTTCTTGCGCCATCTTCTGTCTTTCATAATTATTCGTGTTAGAATTCGGGTATTTTGCTTGAATTTTCGCTATTTCTGGCTGTAGTTCATTCATTTTTGCCGTAGTTCTGGTTGATCTAAATGTGATAAGAAGCATGATACTTCTCACAACAACAGTGACGATTAAAATAGCCAATAATTGGGCAGCGCCGTTAGCCACACCGCCACCAATCATGCCGCTTGTTAAAACGTCAACAAACGCACCAATTGGCCAGACAAACAAGAATTCTAATAGACCATTCCAATCAGTCCATTTCTTGCCTTCAATCTTAATTGGTAATTCGTTCTTACCATATGTACCGTAATAACCATCTTCAATAGCTAAACATGAACGGTAGCTAGCAATGTAGTTATTCATGCTCTTTTTGTATTGAGCGATAAAATCACTAGTTGGAAGCTCGTCAATGTAAACATTGTATTTCTCGCTATGGTTTGTTGAGGCATCAACATAAATCTTGTCGTTAATATTGTCCCAATTCACCCAAAGTTCTTGATCTTTTTCGGCATCATCACCAAATTTTAAATAGCCGTATTCATCAAGAAATCCCCTAGTCCCTTCTTTATAAAGTTCTGGGGCATCATAAGTAGTGATGTCTTCAGCTTTCTTAATGCTATCGATAGATTTATTACTAGCCTTAAAAGCTTCTTCTAAAACAATTTGGTCAAAAGCCGCCCAATAATCTATTGAAGGGAAACGTAATCCGTTCTTATCAGTAGTGGCTTTAATTTCATTAAGAGATTTGTTGGCGTCGAAGTTGGTATATGTATAAATACCATCAACAACAACTCCATCAATGACTAATTGTTTGTTATTAACTGTTTCATCGTCAACCACACGGGTTTCGCTATTTGTATAAATAGTGACGCCTGGGTCAAACATGAATAGCATGTGTGCTTTATCGTTAACATTACAGAAAGATGCAGTACATCCAGTCAAAAAGGTTGCGGCCATGAAAAGCGCGGCAGCACCTAATCCTATCTTTGCACTTCTCTTCATTGTTTAATTCCTATCTCTGAAACAAAAATTGTTTCTAGTTTGTGTTTGTTATTGGTAAAACTATCTTCTAAAAACTTGTTTTTAACAACAATAACAATATCTAAAGTCTGAGCATTATAGTCAATCAAGGAATCGCACATCGCTCTTAATTGACGTTTAATGCGGTTACGAACTACCGCGTTACCTAATTTACTAGACACTGATATTCCCACTCTCGTGTTGTTTTGGTGGTTTTGAATAACGTGAATAATAAATGCGTCGTTACGATA
This sequence comes from uncultured Caryophanales bacterium, assembly GCA_947302535.1. Classification (GTDB taxonomy): domain Bacteria; phylum Bacillota_I; class Bacilli_A; order RFN20; family CAG-826; genus CAMYVX01. The sequence goes on along the minus strand of CAMYVX010000004.1, from coordinate 3,455 downwards.
AGTTCTACCTTTTCTAATCGCAATTACAAAGTCATCGGTTTTTTTAATTCGATTAATGACTTTCATAAAAGGAAATTAAGCAGTTAAGACTTTTCTGCCTTTTGCTCTACGACGAGCTAAAACACGTCTGCCGTTAGCAGTTTTCATTCTGGCTCTGAAACCAGCTTTGTGTTGATGTTTGATTTTGCTTGGTTGATAAGTTCTTTTCATAATAAATAATTTCCTCCGTAAACGTAGCGTCTAAAAGTATAAATGCTTAACAAGTTAAAAGTCAACAAATATGTGCGTGCAAGTGTAGGTGTAATAAAAATAGAAAACGAACCAACTTTGTGGGAAAGGGTCGCTTAATTAAGTCGAACAAAAGGTCAAAAATGGTCAAAAAATGAGTTTTCCACATACCTTTATACTACAACACTAAAAATGTAGGTTTTCTTAATTGTAACTTTGTTACATTATACATCAACTTCTTATAGCACTTCACATTTTTCACAATTATATCGACTTATCCACAGGTTTATCCACAAAAAGCAAATTGTGGAAACTGTGGAAAACTCTTTAATCTTATTAGTAAATAATCTATTTTTTGTGGAAAACTTAAAATTATCCATTTTCTCATATTTTTTCTTGGTGGATTTCTATATAATGTAGACACAAAAATTAGGTTTTGTATTATGGGTCAATCAATATCAGAAATTACACAGCTATGGGATCGCGCTCTCAAACGCATAGAAGAAAGACTTGGTGAGAAACAATTATTCGATTCGTTCTTCGCTGGGTCTTACATCAATGAAATACACGTTGACACAATTCAAATAGTGGTCAACTCCCAATTAGGCGCCAATCTCATTAAAACGAAATATTACGACATAGTCGCTGAAGTCATTGAAGAACTTACAGAGACGAACTACAAATTAGAATTTGTACTTGAAAACGAAATCCAAAAGAAATCCACAACTACTTCAACTTTAAAGAAGGCTGTTTATTTCTCTGATGCAGAGATCAAAAACACTTTAACTTTTGAAAGTTTTGTTGTGGGTGATTTTAATAGAGAGGCTTCGCAAGCTGCTTTAATGATTGCATCTAAACCAGGTATGATGTTTAATCCTTTATTCATCTACTCGGATTCGGGCTTAGGAAAGACTCACTTATTACACGCGATTGGAAATTATATTCAAAAGGTTTCGCGCCCTGGTGCTAGGGTGCTATACGTACAGGCAATGGAATTCTTAGAAGAGTATGTGAAATATGTGCGTGGGGAAAAGGATTCTGAAACCATTAAAGACTATGTTCTAGGCTTTGACGTACTCTTATTTGATGATGTTCAATTTTTAGCAAAGAGGGATAAAACAGAAGAGTTATTTTTCTCTATCTTTGAGAATATGACAAATCATGGTAAACAAATTGTCATTACCGCTGATAAACAACCCTCAGAATTAAGCGGTCTAGAAGAAAGGCTTGTTACTAGATTTAGCCGTGGATTAACGGTAAAAATTAACGAACCTGATAAAAATACGTGTATTGAGATATTAAAAAAGAAGGTCGTTGCCAACGGTTTAGACCTCACTAGATTTGATGAATCTGTGCTTACATTTTTCGCTGATAAATTCTCCTCTAATGTTCGTGACCTTGAGGGTGCTTTAAATAGGTTAATATTCTACACAATTATTAATCTTAATCACGAAGAGAGAATTACGCTTGATGATGCGGTGGAAGCCATCGGATCCATTACCGGAAACAAATCCATCGGGGACGAAATTAACGAAAACAAGATTATCAATATTGTCGCTGACTACTATAATCTTGTGCCGTCTCAATTAACCGGGAAAATAAGAACTGGTCAAATTGCGTTAGCTAGACACATCGCTATGTATCTAATTAGAAACAATCTAGATGTCTCGCTTCAAAAAATTGGGATTATCTTCGGGGGAAAAGATCACACAACAGTAATGTCTGCCATCTCAAAGGTGGATAAAGAGTTGAAAACTGATGAGTCACTAAGGACCGCTGTTGATGAACTTCAAGCCATGATAAAGCCACAATAAATTTTATTTTTGAAAAAAATATTAAATTTAAAACAAATATGATAGAATCTATTTGTATCGGGGTTTGAAAGAAAAATAGAGTTATCCACATTATCCACAGGCATAATAACTATTAATATATAAAAGAAAGAAGGAATTGATATGAGATTTACGATCAAAAGAGAAGAATTTTTAAAAGGCTTAACCATTGCTGGTAGAGCTGTTGCCAATAAAGCCGCTGTTCCGGTTTTGCTTAATTTAAAAATTGAATTAAATGAAAATGGATTATTTATTACTGGTTCAAATTATGAAATCTCTATCCGCACATTTATTCCTTATTCTTTTAACGGAGTAGAAATTATCCGTAATTACAAAGAAGGTGCGACATTAATCAATGCCAAAATCATTACCGACATTGCTCGTAAAATTGAATCTGAAGAAATTACCTTTGATGTTATTGACTCCACAATTGCTACTATCGCAGATAACCGCTCTGAATATAAACTTAACTGCATTAGACCAGAAGAATATCCAGACCTTGATTTAATTCCAAGCGGAACAGAAATTGTTCTTTCTAGAGAAGTTTTTGACTCATTGGTTACTCAAACAGCTTTTGCGGCCTCAACCAAAGAACAAAGGCCAATCCTTACCGCTTTAAATTTAGAAGCGGCCGATGGATTATTAACAGCAACTGCCACTGACTCCGCAAGAATGGCAAGAAAGACCATCAACATTGAAGAAGATGTTTCTTTCGTTGCTAACGTTCCTGCCAAGATGATGGTGGAAGTTAATCACTTATTAGATGGTGTTGATGCTGTGCATATCGCTTTTAGCGATAAGAAAGCATTGTTCTCCTTAGATAGAACTGTTGTTGCTACACGTTTGGTTGCTGGTGAATATCCAAATACCAAGAACATTGTTCCACGTATTACTAACTACACACTAGAAGTTAATGCCTCTGATTTATTAAAGGCCATTGATAGAGCCAACATCCTTTCTATCGACAGAGAAAACGTTGTTGATCTCACTATGAGTGAAGACGGCGTTGAAGTTTCCGCTAAGAGCTCACAAATGGGATCCGCTACTGAAAGAATTGATTTATTCAAATTCGAAGGACAAAATCTCAGAGTCTCTTTCAACAGCGAATTTGTTAACGCTGCCATCAAGGCTCTGGGAAGCAAAGATGTTACCTTTGCATTCGTTGGAGAAATGAAACCATTTGTCCTTAAAAACGGTGATGATGATTCCGTCATTCAAATTGTCACCCCTGTGAGAACCTACTAATTAGTGGTTTTTGCCCCAAAAACGCCTCTTTTAACGCCCGAAAAAGCAATAAAGAGGCTTAAAAGAATTAACGACAAAAATAATGCACAAAATAACGTAAATTCTCAGAGTAAATTCCGGTTTTAGCCAAAAACAGGATTTTATCAAACT